>JANWHO010000234.1 GCA_025450375.1 Chloroflexota bacterium | reverse complement strand
GCCCGCGTCGACGGAGCCAATTCGTTTCAGATCTTCTCCCTGGTAATCCTCCCGCTGATCCGGCCCATTCTCTTTACCATCTTCTTCTTCAGCTTCGTCGCGATGTATGGCGAGTTCCTGTTCTCGAATCTGCTGTTGCAATCGACCGATAACTACACGATGATGGTCGGCCTGCAACATGAGGTCGCCGGGCAATATAACACCAACTGGTCGGTGTTCTCGGCCGGCGCCATGCTCGCCGGGTTGCCAATCCTGATCGTGTTCTTTGCCTGCCAGCGATTCCTGGTCTCCGGACTGGCCTCCGGCTCGGTGAAGGGGTGATCGGCGCCATGCGGACGCGCATGGCGCTCCATCGGCGTGCCACCCGTATCGCGCTCGTGATCCTCTGCCTGGGTGTCGCGACGCCCATGCGGGCGTCGGCGGACGCGGCGCGACCGAGCGTCGCTCCTGGTGGTCCCGGTGCGACGGCCTACTGGGGACTCGGACGGAAGGACGGGGTGGGCTCCGCCTACGGGTCGGCGTCGAACGTATGGTATACGCTGGCGGGCGGTGAGTTGACCGAGGTGTTTTATCCCACCACGGACACGCCGGACGTCACCTCGCTCTCCTTTATCGTCACCGATCGGCACACCTTCGCCGACCGGCAAGCGGTCGATTCCGCCTGCGTCACCACGCACCCCGACCCCCGCTCGGAGCAGTACGTGATCATCTGCGATGGTCAGCGCCGCGCCTACCGGCTGGTAGCCACGTATCTGTCCGATCCACTTCGTCCCACGGTCCTGATTCACCTACACCTTACTCAGCCCGCTGGGCACGCGCCGCTCGCCGTCTCCGTGCGCTACGACGCGGCCCTGAACGGGAATGGCACCAACGACACGGGACGGGCCGCCGGTCCGGCTCTTCTGGCCCACGACAACCAGGGACATTATGGGCCGGTCGCCTCGGCGCTGATCGCCACGCCGCCGCTCACCGAGGGAACCACCGGGTACATCGGGACGGCCAGCGACCCACTTACCGGGTTTCAGACCCATTTCGCGCCCGGTACACGGTACGCTGGGGCGGGACCGGGGAATATCGTGCAGGGAGCGTTCGCACCACTGCGGCAGGACGGAACCGCCGACCTGGGCCTGGGCTTCGGTCCCTCCGAAGCCGCCGCTCTCCACACCGCGACCTTGAGCCTGGCAACCCCATTCTCCCACACTGCTTCCGCGTTCACGGCTGCCTGGCACCGCTATGCCGCCGGCCTGACCCAACCGGACGCCCGCTTCACGGCCGGAGAGCGCGATCAGTATTTCGACGCTATCCTGGCCCTCAAAGCGTCCGAGGATAAGCGTTTTCCCGGCGCCCTCGTGGCCTCGCTCAGTACGCCCTGGGGGCAATCGATTCCGGCGGATCAGACTAACGGGCAGGGGTATCACCGGGTCTGGGCCCGCGATCTCTACGAGATGGCCACCGGCTTGATCGCCGCCGGTGATCTCGCCACCGCCCGCGAGATCGTCCGCTACATGCTGGGAACCCTCGAGGGCCAGGACGGCAGCATGCCCCAGAATAGCCTGGTGGACGGGACTCCGGTGGATGGCGGCCTCCAGATGGACGAGATCGCCTATCCACTGATCCTGGCCTGGAGCCTTGGGGTGAACGATCCCGCGGCCTACGGGGCTCA
Organism: Chloroflexota bacterium; assembly: GCA_025450375.1. The sequence goes on along the minus strand of JANWHO010000234.1, from coordinate 6,984 downwards.
TCTCCACTTGCTGGCCGATTACCTGGTCCGCCATGGGCCAATCACCAACCAGGAGCGGTGGGAAGAAGACGGGGGCTATTCGCCATCCACTATCGCGGCGGAGATCGCTGGATTGCTGGCCGCGGCCGCCATGGCCCAGAAGAACGGCGACCCCTCGCGGGCCCTGGTCTACCGGGCGGTGGCCGACGACTGGCAGCGGCGGGTGAAGAGCTGGACCGTGACCTCAACCGGCCCGCTCGCCCGCCACCCCTATTTCATCCGTATCGACGACAACCAGAATGCCAATGATGGGGACAGCCTGGCCATCGCGGGCGGTCCGACCCTCGACGAGCGGTCGGTGGTCGATGCCGGCTTCCTGGAACTGGTCCGCCTGGGGATGCTCTCGCCATCCGATCCGGACGTGATCAACTCCCTGTCCGTGATCGACGCGGCCATAAGGGTCAACACGGTGCACGGCCCAGCCTGGTACCGTTATAACCACGACACCTATGGCGACGCGCTCAATGGAGCGCCCTGGAATCAGGCGGTGGGGCAGGGTATGGGCCATCCCTGGCCGGTCCTCGACGGAGAGCGCGGTGAGTACGAGTTGAGCCGTGGGCACACGGCTCGGGCCCTCGCGTACCTGGACACGATGCGCCGCTTCGCCTCGCCAACCGGCTTGATCCCCGAGCAGATCTGGGAGCATCCGCCCGTACCAGTCTCAGCACCGGGAGAGCCGCCAAGCGCCGCGTCCATCGGCATGACCCCTGGGCAGGCCGACGGCTCGGCAACTCCCCTCAACTGGGCCATGGCTCAATACGTTCGCCTGCTGGCCGACCTCCAGTCCGGTGCCCTCCTCGATCAGCCGGCGATTACGCGCGCCAGGTACGTGACCCATTCGGTGGGACAGGCCCGTCTGATTGTCACCTCCCCTAGCGCCGATCTTACCGGACATGGGGCGCGAACCTTGACGATCGCGGGTAGGGCGGCGCCCGGCTCACGGATCGTAGTGCTGGCATCGGGAAATAGTGGTGCCTCGTCCTATAGTCTCGCCGTGACCGCCAACGGCTCCTTTAGCCGGAGCATCACCATGCCCGCCGCCTATGCCGTGCGCCTGAGCGTCGCGGCCCAGGACGCGGCGGGGAATACCGCCCTGGTGATCAGGAAGGTCCTCGAATAGCAGGGCCTCAGTGAAGAATATTGACGGCGCGCGCGGCTACCAGGGCTACCGTGAGCAGCGAGGCCAGCGACTGCACCATCATCAGCAGTTTCGCCCATCCGGTCAGCGGCATGGTATCGGTGGGACTGAACGCGGTAGCGTTGGTGAAGGCAACATACAGATAATCGACAAAGGCGGGCGACCAATCACTGGCGGCGCAATGCGGGGTGGTCATCTGAGGGAAGAGGAAATCGGGGCGCCGGTGATGGGGCATGGTCCGTTCGTCCGGCCCTCCCCGATCCAATTCCCAATACCAAAGAGCGAAGATCAATATATTGGTCAGCCAGATCTGCACCGAGGAGATCAGCAACTGATTGCCGCTGGCATTCGTCCCATGCAGCAGATGATCCACCAGAAAGGCCAGCGAGATCACATTGGCCACGTTGACAATGGCGATCAAGGCCACGGAGCCAACCCGCTGGGTCATCGACTCGCCGTGGGTCCGATGGGGAGCCAGGAAGGTGAGCGCCACCAGGAGGACGCCCGCGATCACGGGAATGAGAAATCCGGGGCCCAGGGTATACCGTGACGGCAGGGTGCCGTAGAGAATAAGGATGGCCAGCACGGCCAGCGAGGCCGGCCAGCGCGGCTCCTTCCGGGCTTGCACCCCCCAGGCTACGTCATCATCACCGGACGAGGGCACGGTCATATCGTTCATGGCAGGCCAACCTTCGCTCTCAGGGTAAGCACTCGGCAATCCACGCGGATGCGGTCCCTCCGGCCTCACAGTACATAATAGCGACGACCGGCCTTCTGTGTGGTGTGGGAAGGATGCGGTCCAAGGCCGGGTTTGCGCTTCAGGAAGGGTGGACAAGCAGCCGCAATCTCAGGTTCTCAGGCTGTTCTCAGGATCGATCCTTATGATGACAAGGAGAGAGATCCTGTTCAGCCGGAAGAGAGAAGAATGAGAAACGAGATCGAGCATCGGGCGAGACTGCCGAACCGCCAACCCGCGCGGCACCACCCGCCCTGGCGCGGGCTGGGCGCGGCCGTGCCGCGGACCATCGCAGTCGCCGCCCTGTTGTGTGGGGCAGGCGCGAGTTTCTTGCGGCAGGCGCCGGTGGCCGGCGCCGCGTCTGGCGCCACGGGAGAGTGGTTGCGGTACCATGCCGACGTGGCCGGCAATGCCATGCCGGCCGGCGATCACTACGGCACCGTATTCTGGCGCAGCCCCAAGATCAACGACCAGATCTTCGCCCTCTCGGTGGCTGGAGATCGTGTCTATGCCACTGGCACGGGGACGAAGCCCGCGGTCTACGCGCTGAACCGCGACAACGGCCAGCCCATCTGGGCGCGCCAGGTAGACAACCTGGTGATGACCCAACCGATCGTCGCCAACGGCCGAGTCTACATCGGGACCGGCGACAACACCTACTTCTTCCAGCACGGGGTGAAATATTTTGGGACCGGCTCGAATTCGATCTACGCCCTTGATGCCGGAACCGGGACCGTGGCCTGGCGTCTCAAGGTATTCGGCGATGCCATGCCAACCCCGATCGATGACCACGGGACTCTCTACTGGACCACCGGCGGACGGAGGTTTCTGGCGATTGATGCCGCCACCGGCAAGGTACGCTGGTCGCTGAGCCTGCCGTCGTTCGCCAGTATGTCGTCACCCGTCCAGGACGGAAACCTGGTGATCTTTGGCGGCTCTCAGACCTACGCCGAATACGCGGTGAACATCCAGACGCACAAGATTGCCTGGCAGCATACCTTCGGCACCTGGGATGGGCTCAAGATCAGCAACGGCGTGGATGACTGCCCGCCCGCCTTAGTCAATGGACGGATCTTCTGCACCGGGAGCGCCAGCCTGAATCCGGCCCGGCCAACCGGTGGCCAGATCCGCCAGTTTGCTTTCGCGCTTGACGCTCAGACTGGCCGCCTCCTCTGGCGGCACAATCAGGGCGCGGGTTTTAGGCCGCCGTTCTTCGCGGCGGGCGTACCCCTGGCTCAAGGCGGCGTGGTCTACGTGGAGAGTCCCGGGAATAAGGGATTGCAAGCGCTGGACGCCCGCACCGGAAAGTTGATCTGGATGACCAAGCTCGACGCGATGGACCGGAGCGCGCCAGTGATCGATGGGAAGAACCTGTTTATCGTGGACGATAAGGGATCGCTGTATCAAATCGACGCCGCCGCTGGCAAGCTGCTGCACCGACTGGTGCTCGGCGGCGCGGTAGGGAACGTAGGGATCGTACTGGCGAGCGGCACCCTCTACGTCCCCAATGCGGGAGGCTACGTGGACGCAGTGCCCGAGCACGCCCTTACTGGCGCCGCGGGATTCAATGTCAAGCCCTTAAACCCACCTATAGTAATGCCCGCCGGCGGGGCGGCGGCCTGCGGGGCATAGTAGTAAGGTAGAGAGTAAATGAGTAACGTGGATCGGAAGCGCTTCCTCGGACTGAGCGCGGCGGCGGCAGGGGCCCTGGGGGCCAAACAGTTGTTCGGGGTGGGCGGCGTGGATGCCGCGATAATGAAGCCGGGACAGTTCGACCAGACATTTCTGACCAAGAAGGCCGACATCAAACAGGTGTGGGATTTCACCAGCACCGACCAGGCGCAAACAGGGATTGGCGCCATGAAGAATGCGATGAACGCATTCCAGTTCTCCTATTTGAAGAGTCACTACCTGTTGATCGTCCTGCGGGGCCCCTCGGCTGTCGTGTACGGGATGAATGACGCAATGTGGGCTAAATATGGACTGGGCGCGAAGTACCAGATTTTCGACCAGGCGAGGGGCGCCTACGCTACCCACAATCCGCTGTACCCACGCACCACCAGCGGCAATGGGAAGCTAGACCCCAATGACCAGAAGAGCCTGTTCGAGGACGCAAGCCTCCAGGCACTCCAGCAGCGCGGCGCCTTTGTCGTGGTGTGCCATGACGCCCTGGAAGGCCAGGCCAGGTTGGCAGTGAGAGACAAGCGAGCCCATGGGATGACCATGGCGCGGGTCTACGCCGACATGGCGGCTCATCTGATTCCCGGCGCCGAGGCCACTCCCTCGGGCAGTTCAGTTATCGCGATCGCCCAAATGGACGGCTTCACCTACGCCAAGCAATAGCAGAGCACACGTGATCTAGACGAGACGGGAGACCGAGGCACGCCTCGGTCTCCCGTCTCGTCTAGATTTGCCCATCCAACCATAATCTGGTATCATTTCGATAGTAGTTGAAATATTGAAACAAGTGGATGCCTATGCAGGAACGGGAACGATTGGCTCGGATCTTCCGGGCCCTGGGCGACCAGACTCGGCTGCGCTTGGTCGCGGAACTGGTGGCGCGAGGCGAGATGACCTGTGGGGAGTTCGCCGTGGCCTGTGATTGCGCCAACTCGACTCTCACCTACCACCAGCGGATCCTGAGCGAGGCCGGGCTGATCTCGGTGCGGCGGGCCGGCCAGTTCCGGATGTTGGTGCTCCAGCGCGAGGTATTGGAAGCGGCCCTCCCGGGGCTGAGCATTCGGCTGGCGGCCATGGCCGGCTTGGGAGAAACGGTGACGGCGGGACCGGCGCGGGCGACGGCGCCCGCCTAGCATCAGCCAGGTTCACAACAACGACGTACAGATGGAAGAAGGAAAATCACGATGAGCAACAATGTCATTCATACCGACGATCAGGGTTTTGGCAAGGCGGTTCTGGAATCGACGCAGCCAGTGTTGGTCGACTTCTGGGCCCCGTGGTGCGGGCCATGCCGGGCCATCGCTCCGGCAATCGAGGAGTTGGCGGATCAGTACGAGGGGCGTCTCCGCACGGTGAAGGTGAACGTGGACGATAGTCCGGACACCGCCTCCCGCTACGGGATTCAGAGCATCCCTTCGCTCGTCTTCTTCCGGAACGGCGAGGAGATTGAGCGAGTGATCGGCGGCCTCCCGAAGGCCCGCCTGGACGCCGCCATCCGCCAGGTTCTGGAGCCGGCCGGGGTCCAGAAGAAATAAGGATCAGCCAGCGGGGTTCGGGCCGGTAAACCGGCCCGAATCCCGCGGGAATGTTAAGGCTCCAGACGCTTATACGACTTCAACACCTCGCGGAGCCTGTCCAGGGGCAGCGCGTGTACGACCACCCCATTTAATCCCGTGGTGGTCACGGCTGCGCACATGGCGTTCAGGATCGCCTCTTCCACCGTGTCCGCCGTCGCCTCGAACAGCGGCGTCATGGCGCTGGGTGGGAGGGTCCGAACGGCGAGTGGCTGAACCGAGTCGGTGGTATCGCCCAGACCGCGGTTGGCGGTGGAGAAGGCCAGGAAGATGTCGCCGCTGCTGTTGGCGCCGATTCCTCCCATGCGGGCGATCCCCAGGGTGGCCCGTTGGGCCAGTCGGCGGCATTGACCAGGGAGAAGCGGCGCGTCGGTGGCCACGATCACGATAATCGAACCCGCGTCCCCCACGGGGACTCCGGGGAGCGGCGCCACCTCCGGCCCCAACTCACGGCCTACCGGCACCCCATCCACCCGGAGTTGCTCGCGTTTCCCATAATTGGCCTGCACCAGGGCTCCCACGGTCCAGCCGCCCTTCTCGGGCGCGAGCAGGCGGGAAGCGGTGCCGATCCCTCCCTTGAATTCATGGCAGATCATCCCGGTGCCGCCGCCGACGCAGCCCTCGGCCACCGGTCCATCCTTAGCCCGGTCCAGGGCGGCGAACACATGTTCAGGCCGCACGTGCATCCCGTTAATATCGGAGAGGACGCCGTCGTAGGTCTCCGCCACTACCGGAAGACTCCAGACGAGCGCTTGGTCGGCGCCGTGACGCTGGAGGCCGTAGCTGATCAGGGCATCCCGGACCATCCCCACGCTGTGCGTGTTGGTGATTGCCACCGGGGTGGTGAGCAAGCCGGACTCCTCGATCCAGGGCAGCCCGGTCATCTCTCCGTTTCCGTTCAGCACATGGTAGCCAGCGAACACCGGATCGGCCCCAAGGTCTCCCGCGTGGGGCAGGATCACGGTGACGCCCGTGCGCACCGGTCCCTGCCCGCGGACCAGAGGCCCCTCGCCGGAAATCAGGGTAGTGTGTCCCACCCGCACTCCCGCTACATCGGTGATCGCGTTCCAGCGTCCCGGTTCGAGGCGACCGAGGCGGATGCCCAGATCTCGCGCCCGCGCCCGTACGCCGTCCGTGCTCTCTCGCATCGGCTCACCCTCTCCCATTGGGCAGGATGCCGCGAGCTACATGGCGGATTGCTCGATCGCCATAGAGTGTTTCGATCGCTTCCGGCCAGGCTCGGGCGAAACGGAGGAACGCCTGGGCCCCCCGTTGGGCTGTCTCGACGGCGCTTTCCACGAATGCCATGGGCTCCAGAATGGTCGTATCGTAAATGGCTGGCCGATGCGCGCGCAGGGCCTCCAGGGCGTAGCGCTCCAGATCGTCGCCCAGAAACTCGCCGGGATACGGATCGAGGTCGGAGGCGGTCAGGGGTGAGAAACCCCCATCCTGGGCGGCGGCGCGGAGCTTTTCCCGTTCATACAAGAAGCGCCGCACGTCCTGCTGCAATTTGGCATAGTCAAAATCGCGGTAACTGCGGCCAGGCGGTGGGAGGTGGCGGATCGGGCGATTCTTGTCGAAGTGGTAGCCGATCCCGGCCAGGCGGGCGTTGATCACGTAGTCGATGTCCTCGCCGCGAGTGATCGCCGGAACGAAGCCGACCCGCCCGGCCAACTCGCGGCTGAAGGTCATGTTTCCGCCCAGGGCGAAGGCAGAGGAAACCACGGCGCCCGGTTCCGCCTCGATGCGATGGAGCATGCCGTTCATCAGGGCGATTTTCCGCTCAAAGGGATTGGGATTGGCGGCGGCGTCCGCCG
>JANWHO010000233.1 GCA_025450375.1 Chloroflexota bacterium | reverse complement strand
CGACCCTCTCCTTGGCAAGGAGATGCTCTACCACTGAGCCACTTCCGCGCGGTGCCGAGACGCAGATTCGAACTGCGGACACCTGCATTTTCAGTGCAGTGCTCTACCAACTGAGCTATCTCGGCGGGACCTCATGCCAACCTAAATAGCGGCGGCGGCAGTCCAGACTGCTCACGACAAATGAGAGTATAGCCAGCCAAATAGGTGGTGTCAAGCAGCCCGGAATCGCCAAAATAGCCGCCGCGTTTGACGCATCGGCATGCAATCCGGTACGATAGCTCACCGGACGGCGTGCTGCCGTCCAGCTCTCTTGCCGCAGACCGTGGGCGCGCCAATCCGGCGCTGAAAGTTGCCTACCGAGGTGTGGGGGTGGAAATGCCATGCCGTCCCCCGGGACGTGTTCGGTGTTTCTTCTTTCCTTGATCCTCAACCTCGGCGAGCGCGCTGAGGTTTTTTTATTGTCCTCACACGTACACATCCAGAAGGAAAGGAGGTAAGGAGCATGCCTACAGCGGCGAAAATCGCCACCGTGGCCGAGTTGACCGAGAAACTGCAGCGAAGCAATGCCACCGTGCTGCTGCACTACCGCGAGCTCAAGGTGAGCGAAATCAGCGAGCTACGCCGGAAACTGCGCGCCAACGGCATGAACATCGAGCTGCGCGTGGCCAAGAATACGCTCTTGCGGATCGCGGCCAGGAACGCCGGGAAGCCCGACATGGATGGCCTGTTCTCCGGCCCCACGGCGATCGCCTTCATTTATGGCAGCGAGCCGCAGGGTGCCAAAGCAGTCATCGATGCTGTCCGTGCCACTCGCAAGGAGAACGTCAAAGTCACCGGCGGGACGCTTGGTAATCGGGGTCTCAATGTCGACGCGGTCCAACGGCTGACCACCATGGCCACCCGTGAAGAGCAATTGGCCAAGTTGCTGGGTACCTTGCAAGCGCCGGCCACTCAGTTGGCCGCTACCCTGAACGGAGCCGTGCAGCAACTCGTCTATACCCTCGCGGCGCGGCAAGAACAACTGCAAGCGCAATCCGCCTGATTTCACCCTACAGAAGAAGGAGTTCGTAGTACCATGGCAACCCAGACCACTGACCAATTACTTGACGCTATCGGATCCATGACTCTGATGGAAGTCGCCGACCTGGTGAAGGCGATGGAGGATCGCTTCGGGGTCAAGGCCGCCGCCCCCGTGGCCGTGGCCGCCGCCGGCCCCGCCGCCGCCGCCGCCCCCGAGGAGGCCGCCGCGGAGCCGACCGAGTTCACCGCTAATCTGACCGAGGTCGGCCCCAACAAGATCAACGTGATCAAGGCCGTGCGCGAACTGCTCCCCAGCCTCGGCCTGAAGGAGGCCAAGGATCTGGTGGACGGCGCCCCCAAGCCGATCAAGGAGGCCGTGACCAAGGAAGAGGCCGAGGCCGTCAAGGAGAAGATGACCGCGGTCGGCGCCACCGTCACCATCGTCGCTGTCGGTTAATCCCGTTCGGCGCTCATGCCCCCGCTTCCCAATCGGGAAGCGGGGGCATTATCATTTGCGGGAGGCACCCACCCCTCTAAAAGGAGCGTCCATGAACGACCTTGCCGGTCCCCCGACCTCTCGCCTTGCCCGCCCCGCCACCCTGGCCATGGAGCCCTATGTATGGGAGGCCGCGAACCAGGAAGTCGCCGCCCGCTACCACCTGGACCCTTCGGCGGTGGTCCGTTTCGACACCAATACCTCGCCCCTTCCTCCGCATTGCCTGGAGGCCGTGCTGGAGCAGGCGCGACGCCTGCCGGACGTCAACGAGTATTTCGATGGTTCCTACGCCGCCCTTGCCGCCGAACTGGCGCACTACACGGGCTTCTCGCCCGCCCACATGGTAATCGGGGCCGGAGCCGATGAGATGCTCGATGTCGTGGCCAAAACCTTTCTCAATCCCGGCGACCGGGTGGTCGTTCCTACTCCCACCTATGCCATGTACCGGATCGTCAGCCAGATCATGGACGCCACCATCGACGCCGTGCCGGCCACCCCGGATCTCTCCTTTGACGTGGATGCTCTGATCGCCGCCGCCATGGGAGCCAAGGCCGTGTTTCTCTGCAATCCGAACAACCCTACCGGCCTGGCACTTCCTCCATCCGAGGTGAGGCGGCTGATCCGCGGGGTCGATTGCTTGGTGATCGTGGACGAGGCGTATTTCGAGTTTACCGGCGAAAGCGCCGCTCCCTTGATCCGGGAGAACCCGCGCCTGATCGTGGTGCGGACTCTCTCGAAGGCGTTCGCCCTGGCCGGGGCTCGGGTCGGCTACGCGCTATGTGACCCCGAAACGGCGGCCCTGGTGAACCGGATGCGCCCCCCGAACAGCGTCAGCTACATCAGCGCCCTCCTGGCCGAGGCGGCGATGCGCGATCTGCCTTCCATGCGGGCGAATGTTGGGCGTCTCATCGAGGAGCGTGACTGGTTCGGCGCCGCCCTCCATGCTCTTGGAGCGGAGGTGACGCCGTCACGCGCCAATTTCCTGCTCACCCGCTGGCCGTCGCCCCAGGCCGCCAGTCGAGCCGCCGAGGCGGCGCTGAGTCACGGCCTGGTGCCACGCACCTATGCCGGTCATCCAGTGCTCGCCGCTTACCTCCGCCTGACCGTGAGGACACGTGCCGAAAATGAGGCGCTCCTGGCCGCGCTGGAAGCCGCCGCTTTGGCGCGTACGTAGGAGGGAAGTTGGTGGACGCGTCCGGCTTGGGGCGCCCTGAAGCACAGAAACACAGAAGGAATGGAAGACACAGATCACTACCCTGGGAGGAGGGTGAGGGACGGGGAGCGTGGGTGCTGAATCGGAGCCGCGTTCTGTGCCTTCCGTTCCCTCAGTGTTTCTGTGCTTCAGGAGGGCCTTCCATGCCGGGGCTTCAATCCGCGACTATCCGGTCCATCCCCAGATAGGGGCGTAGCGCCTCCGGGATCACCACCGACCCGTCCGCTTGTTGATAATTCTCCAGGAGCGGCACCAGGATGCGGGGCGAGGCCAGGGCGGTGTTGTTGAGCGTATGGACGTAGCGAACCTTCCCGGCGCTGTCGCGATACCGCAGATCCGCGCGCCGGGCCTGCCACTCGAACAATGCCGAATCGGAGTGGGTCTCCCGGTACTTGCCCTCGCTCGGCACCCAGGTCTCAATGTCGTAGCTCTTCACCTTGCCGTCGCCCATGTCGCCCGTGCAGAGTAACATCACCCTATATGGCAGTTCCAGCGCCTGCAAGAGCTCCTCGGCGTTGGTTAACAGGGTCTCCAGCCATTGCAACGACTGCTCGGGATCGTTGACGCAGATCACGAACTGCTCGACCTTGGTGAATTGGTGGACCCGGATCAGTCCGCGAACATCCCGCCCATAGCTTCCGGCCTCGCGGCGGAAGCACGGGGAAGCGGCCACCATCTTGATAGGCAGGTCCGCCTCGCGGAGAATCTCGCCGCTATACATCCCGGTCATGCTGACCTCGGCGGTCCCGACCAAGAAAAGATCGTCCTCCGGCAGCGAGTATATTTGGTCCCGCCCACTGGGAAACTGGCCGGTCCCCTCCAGGGCGAACTCGCGCGCCAGGGCCGGCACGGTCATGGGGGTAAAGCCCTTGGCCCGCACATGGTCGAGAGCGAAACGGATCAGGGCGAACTCCAGGAGGGCGCCCGCGTTCTTCAAGATGTAGCTCCGGCTTCCCGCTACGCGCGCGCCCCGCTCCAGATCCAGCAGGTCCAGGCGCTCCATCAAGGTCACATGGTCCAGGGGTGTGAAGTCGAACCGTCGGGGGGTACCCCAGTGGCGCACCGGTACGTTCTCTTCTTCGCCGGCCCCTTCGGGCACCGAGGGATCGGGGATATTCGGCACCCGGAGCAGCAAGGCGTGGAGTTGGGTCTCAAGATCCTTGAGTTCCGCCTCTCGCCGGCTAATCTCGTCGCCAATCTGGCCGCTCTCCGCCTTGAGCCCCTCACGCTGCTCCGGAGTGGCGTCCTTAAAACCGCGAGAGAGGGTGTTCCGCCGGGTGTTCAGGTCCTGAATCACCTGGCGTTCACTCATCACCGCCCGGTCCAGGGCCAGCAATTCATCAAGGGGGAGGCTGCTCCGCTTCTTCCGGGCGGCCTCGCGCACTACATCGGGATGCTCACGAATAAACTTGAGCTCTAGCATGCCTATCGCGTCCTGATTCCACTGGCGGCGTCGTCCGGCGCCCGACCGCCATGCACGGTCGGGACTGTGCCCTCAGTATAGCGGGGACGCGCGGGCGGGCGTGAATGTCGCCTAGAACGTGAACACATGAATAGGTATAGTAAGGACATCGAGAGCCGATGAACGACGCGCGTGCCTGGTGACCGTGGCCACAAAACAGGGCACCCCGTTAGGGTTGTCTGGATGAGCCCGTCATGAGAAATGTTGGAGGAATCCCGTGAAGAGCCCGACACTCGATCCGACCCAACTCCGCGCTCGCGTCCTCGGGGGGCCGACCGTGATCCTCGAACTCGGCGGTCTGCGGCTGCTCACCGACCCCACTTTCGATGGCCCTGGCGACTACGATCGCGGTCGCGGGTATAGCCTTACCAAAACCATGGGGCCGGTGCTCGGTCCCGATGAGATTGGCCCGATCGATGTCGTACTGCTCTCGCACGACCACCACCCCGACAACCTCGACACCAGCGGACGCGAATTCCTGACCTACGTCCCCCGGGTTCTCACGACGGTCAGCGGGGCCCGGCGGCTAGGCGGCGGCGCCACGCCGATGCCGCGCTGGACGCGGATAGAAGTCCCGCGTCCTAAGGGCGGCACCCTGCGTGTCACGGGTGTTCCAGCCCAACACGGCCCAGAGCGCATCGTATCGATTTGCAACCGGCCCAGCGCACGGGCCGCCATTGCCATCCGGGCGGCGTCATTGGCTATGTCGTGGAGGGCGAGATCACGCTCCAGATCGATGGGCAGTCCGCGACGACCTTGCGGGCCGGAAGTGTTTTCCATGAGCCGTCTGGCGTCACGATCGCCCGGTTCGATAATGCGTCCAACACGGAGACAGCGGTCTTCATTGCCTTCTATCCGCTGGCCGATGACCAGCCGCTCATTTCCATGCTGGACTAAGAAGCACTTTTTGACCATGCTTCGGTCGGTGTCGAAACCTTCGCGTGCTACGATTCATGGGCAACGAGGGATTCCGTGCTGTTCGATGGAGAAACACGATGATCATTGCCCTGGCAGGTCAAGCATGGCTGGAGAAATTGGACGCATCGCGAGCGAACATTCTGTCGGGCGCCGCGCGCCTGGACGGAGCGCGGTTATGCGATGTCGCCCATCGGGAGGCGCGGCTGGCGCTCGCCGCGCTGCCGATGCCAGTCGATGCCGCCACGCATCTGAGAGCGGCCCACGCCGCCGCGCGCCCCTATCTGCAACGGCTGCTCGCCCATGATCCGGCGGCGGAAGTGGTGGCCAGTCTGCCCGGCTACACCTATACACCCCGAAAGATCCTGCGCCGCGTGCTGGACCATGCGCTCGATCACCTGAACCAGATCGATCAGTGGCTTGATTGGCAGCTCGCAGGCGTTTTTCCAACTCCGACGGACGGCTGGGTCGGCTCCGCCGTCACCCTGGACGAGGACCGCGCGCCGCTGAATGCCGCCGAGCTCGCTGCCTGGCTGTGGCGCATCGACCTGGCCGTGGAAATGGTCGCGCGGCGCGCGAGCCGGCTAGCCGAGGATCAACTCGACTGGATGCCCCCGGACGGTGGCTGGAGCCTGCGTCGGATCCTACGCCACCTGGCGGCGACCGAGTTGTTCTACTCCATATGGCTCGATGAACCGCTACCGGATCAGCCGGTCGCCCGCTATACGGAGGCGAACCGGAGGATGCGCGCTCGCCTGGCCGAGGCCCTGGCTCACTCGGAGTGGGCGAATGTGATGCTGTTTGACAGTGACGCCCTTCCCACCACCCCGAAGCACATCGCCCAAGAGGCATTGGAGGCGGAACAGGCGCTACTGGTCGGCGCGTAGAGGCCATAGCCGCGATAAGACTGTTGGCCAGGGCGCCGTCACTTCCTGGGTCAGCGGAATCTGGGCCAAACGGGGCGACCGCACCATGATTTCATGCGTCATCGCTGGTTCTCTTCCGTTGCCCATACTCTTCCGTGGCGCTGGACATTCCCGCCGCGTTCAGGCCGGCACCGCGAGCGGTGGTCCCGCGTCCGCCTGGAAGCGAGCCCCATGGAGGACCAGGCGGGCATGCTCTACTTCCATGCAGCGGTCCATGACCATGGTGAGCCCGTGCGCGGCCGCAAGGACCGCCCCCTCCTCGCTGATCACCCCCAGTTGGGTCCATATGGCTCCGACACCCGCCGCCACCGCCTCAGCTACCACGCCCGGGACGAACTTGGGCCGGCGAAAGATGTCTACCACGTCGATCGTTCCCGGTACGTCGGCCAATCTGGCATAGGCCTGGCGGCCCAATACTTCCTGCTCGTGGGGATTGACCGGAATCACCTCGTACCCATGATCCAGCAGATAACGAGCCACGTTATAGCTGGGTCGCTCCGGCTTGCTGGAAAGGCCCACAATGGCAATGCGATGGGCGGTGCGCAACAGCAGGGCGACCCGAGCGTCTGAAGGGTTTTCCATCCACGTTCCTCCGGAACCCGGAACCAGCCGGGGATATTTCTTGGTTCGTACGTGGGGCGAGATCTCGATCGGTGAGTGCCCGCCTCTCCTTTTATTGTAGGTGGTGTCACAAGCCCCATTCGGGGGGTATCCACGAACCGGGCCAGGCACCCGAATTGAGGGGAATGGCGGGGCGGGCATGACGTGGATCAGGTGGCCAACCGGTAAAGTTGATAGACCTCGATACTCATCCCAATCCCCTGCCAGAAGTGGAGGGCCCGCGTGTTTTCCCGCAGCACCTGGGCCGTGATCACCGTGGCGCCCATGCGCCGCAGCTGGGCGAATATCGCCTCGGCCAGCGCGCGCCCATGACCGTGCCTCCGATATGCCGGAGTAATATAGAACTCCTCCACGATTCCCGTGAGGTCACCCGCACGGTACCAGGCTCTCTCAATCCGCGCTATAGCACATCCAAGAGGCTCACCGTCATCCGGCGCGTCGGACCAGAGGAGGAGAATCGCCAGTGTGCCGGCCGCCAGCCCAGCCCGAAAAGCCGCGATATAGTCGTCGTGCCAGTAGCCGGCTGGGTCGGCGGACGGATCCCATTCGAGAAGATAGTCGGCCAGCAGGCGGCGGAGGAGCGGCATCTCGCTCTCAGCCAAGGGACGAATGAGCGGCGCCATCTGTATTTGCTCCTGAGTGACCACACGCAAGTGATTAAAGCATACAAAGCTCGCGTGCTCATTGACAGCAGCCTATCCCCTGCCTATACTTTTCAAGGCGGGGCACGCAACCAGGTGGTCCCATGCCGACGTAGCTCAGTTGGCAGAGCAGCTGTTTCGTAAACAGCAGGTCAGCAGTTCGAGCCTGCTCGTCGGCTCCCTTTCCATCTGATTGGCCGCGCTCCGCGGCCCCGGGCCTGGTCTTCGCGCCCGCCCCTCTCCCACGGCTCCCTGTCTACCGTGGCCTGGCACGCAACCGGGTACACTATGAGCCACTAGCAAAGGGGCCAAAAGAGCAATAGTATGGATAGAGGGCACGGCTATCAGTGTCCTCAGGGACAGACATCCCATTTCCTTGGAGAGATCGCGAGTGTTTGAGCGACTGGGTCGGGCAATGTACCACGCCCGCTGGGTCGTGCTGGCCGTGTGGCTGCTGGTCTTGGCCCTGAGCGCGCCCTTCGTGCCACAGGTAAGCAGTGTGCTCAAGGGCGGCGGTTTCGCCAACGGGACCAGCGAATCGGATCGGGCCACCAACCTCCTGGTTTCCGATCTGGGCGTCCCTCCCAGTAGCCTGACCGTGATTTTTACCAGTCCTACCCTCCGAGCTACCGACCCCAGATTCCAGCAGGCCATGCGGGCCGCGTTGGTTCCCGCCGCGCATCTCCAGGACGTTTCACGGATCGACACCTACTATAATCATCTCCCCTCGGTCCTGGACCAGCGGATGATCTCGAATGACGGTCACTCGGCCCTGGCCATCCTGGACTACACGGTCAGCTTCGATCTGGTGCAGGGTTTGGTGCCGACAGTTCGGGCCACCATCCACAGTCCAGTCCTGCGAGTGCTGGTCGCCGGGGATGGCGCGGTTTTTGGCGATATGCAGACGGTCTCCGGGTCCGATTTGGCGAAAGTCGAACGCTACACCTTCCCGATCGCGCTCATCCTGCTGGTCACGATCTTCGGTACACTGGTCGCCTCGGCGGTGCCGATCATCACGGGCGCTGTTTCGGTGGCGGCTACGTTGGCCGTGCTCTATTTCGTCGCTCAGCATGTCGATACCTCGGTTTTCGCCCTCAACGTCACCACCATGATTGGGCTGGGAGTGGGGATCGACTACGCGCTCTTCGTGGTCAGCCGTTTCCGCGAGGAGGTCCATCGGCGCCCAGTCGAGGAGGCGGTGGCGATCGCCGTGGGAAGCGCTGGGCGGGCGGTGCTGTTTTCCGGGGTCACGGTGATGATCGGGCTGGCCGGTCTCCTGATCTTTCGTTCTCCAGCCCTCCGCTCGATCGGCATGGGCGGCAGTCTGGTCGTCCTCATCTCGGTGATCGCCGCGCTCACCCTATTGCCCGCGCTCCTCTCCATCCTGGGGCCTCGGGTTGATGCCTTGCCCATCGTCCCCTGGCGCACCAACGCCAATAGCCGTTTCTGGCATGCCCTGGCCTCGGTGGTAATGCGTCGCCCCTGGCCGGTGATCGCCGGCGTACTGGTCGTGGTGGCCATCCTCGCGCTCCCGGTCCGGATGCTGCATCTGAACGTGCCCGATGCCACGATTCTCCCCAAGAGCGTCCCCTCACGGCAGGGATTCGACCTTCTGAACCAGCAATTCGACCAGCAGAAGGACGACCCGGTGGTGGTGGTAGTCTACGGCACGGGTACCTTGCTTACCCAAAGCCGCGCCGGGGCCTTCTATGAGTACGCGCAAACCCTGAGTCGCTTGCCGGGGGTGCGTTCCGCCGCCGTCAAGAGTCTGCTTTCCCTGGCCCCTGGAATCTCACGGGCCCGCTTTGTCGCCCTCACCAGCCTGGCCGGCGGCGCCATTCCTCCCGCCTCCCTCCGCCTGTACGCGGCGCGGAACGCCACGGTGATCGTGCTGCCGCCCACCCCAGGCCAGAGCGAGCAACAGCTGGAGCACCTGGTGAGCCAGGTGCGGGCGGTTCCCCTGGGCGCGGGACTGCATCGCGACGTAGGCGGCTTCAATGCCGGAGTAATGGATTACCTGACCAACCTCTACAGCCAATTCCCACTCTGCATCGCCTTCGTGGTGATAGTCACGTATCTGGTGCTCCTGGTTATGCTCCGGTCGGTGATCCTTCCTCTCAAAGCGGTGCTGATGAACGCGCTCAGTTTGTTGGGCGCCTATGGGGCCGTGGTCTGGGTGTTTCAGGAAGGCCATCTCAGCGGCCTGCTCAATTTTAGCCCCACCGGCTATGTGGATGAGATCACCCCGATTATCATGTTTTGTACCCTGTTCGGCCTCTCGATGGACTATGAGGTGTTCCTCCTCAGCCGCATGCGGGAGCAGTTCATCCGCACCCAAAACAACGCCGCCAGCGTGGCCTACGGACTGGAGCGGACGGGGCGCATCGTCACCAGCGCCGCTCTTATCCTGGTGGTGGTGGCCGGCAGCTTTGCCTTTACCGATATCGTCTTGGTCAAGGCCGTGGGGCTGGGGCTGGCCTTCGCCATCCTCCTCGACGCCACCTTGATCCGCTGTCTCCTTGTGCCCGCCACCATGCGCGTCCTGGGTGACTGGAACTGGTGGCTACCGCGACACCTCCGGTCCCTCCTGGGCTCCAATTTTCCGGATCGCGACGGCGATTCCGGCAGCCGTTACGTTGCGTAGGTGAAAGGGGCACTCTGTGTTTGTCGCGATCAACTGGATTACCGCGCCCGCCGGGGCCGCCGAACATCTGGAACGGGCGTATACCCACGCCGGTAATTTGCAAGGCATCCCAGGATTCTTGGGCTTTCAGTTCCTCAGGAGCACCCGCGAAGGCGACCCGCGGGATTATCTCGCCATCACTCAATGGGAGACGCAAGCCGCCTTCGGCGCCTGGAGCAAAAGTGAGTCCTTCCGCCAGGCCCATCAGGGCCCGGGCGGGCCCGATGCGCCCACCGCCCGCCTGGAAACCTATGAGTCGGTGGATTGAATCCCCGTTAAGAACTCCACCAACAGCGCGTTAAACCGATCCGGGGCCTCCAGGCTCGGGAGGTGGGCGGTATCCGGCAACTCCACCTTTCGGGCGCCCTTGATGCCGCTTGCTAAAAGATCCGCCGATTCCAGGATCCCTGGTTGGTCGTGCCGCCCCACCACTACCAGAGTTGGGACGGTGATCTCCCCCAGCCGGCCAATGGCGGGCGGTTCAATCTCTTTCGTCTCAAGCTCCGGCTCGTTCCGCTGAATCAGGGCGAGGTCCATTTCTCGGACCCGCTCGCGCACGGAAGGCGACACATCGGCCGGCGTCCGTCCCACGCCATCCACCCACATCCTCACTTCTAGCTCGACCGCTTCCGCCTGATCGCCGCGGGCCAGGGCGGCATCAATGGCCTCCCACTGGGCCAGAGTACTGGGGTCGGTATGCCGGTACCCACTGACCCCACCGCCCACGGTTATCAGAGCCGCCACGTCCTCGTGGTATTCCAGGGCGAAGTCGAGGGCCACGCTGCCGCCCATCGAGCTACCAACCACGAAAGGCCGGTCGATCCCGATGTAGGCCAGCATGCTGGCCAGGTCGTCGGTCAGCGAGCATGGCACCTCTGGCTGCTCGGAACGGCCAAAGCCCCGCATGTCGAAGCGGACCAAGGTAAAGCGGTTGGCAAGCGCCTCCCATTGCGGATCCCACATCCGGCAATCGGCGATTCCGGCATGGATGAAAAGGAGAGGATGCCCCTGGCCCCTGATCTCGTAGTAGAGGCGGGTGCCATTGACCGGGGCATACCCGCTCTCCGTCCTCGTGGTCATAGGCTTCTCACCGATCGGCGAACAATACGCCGCCCTTTGCCTTATCCGTCTTGGGATTATCGTGGATGATCACCGTCACCTGATCGGGCTGCACGTCGCAGGTTTCCACCACCGCGCGGGTAATCTCGCGGACCAGCCGCCGTTTCTGGTCAAGGGTTCTCCCCTCGGCCAACTCGATGATCACTTCCGGCATTGTCTTTCACGCCCTTTCCCGATTCCCGCGATCCGCCGCGACCGCTGCCGTAACCAAGAGGGATCATACCCGGTGGCGGGTGGCGCTGTCTTGGCTTGGCAATTCACGACACCCTCAAGCCAAGCAGGCGCGCCGCTTCCCGCATACCGGGATCGCGGGCGCCAATTGCATCCACGCGCGTTACCTGATGGTGCAGGCGATCATCGAACACCGCCCAGCATTCCCAGGCGCGGTCCAGTCGCGAGGTGTAGCGGATGCCCGCATAGCGGGGAAGTCCAGTACGATCATGCTGCTCGTGGATAAAGCGCGAGGCCTCTTGAGTGAGTAGGCGTGCAGGGCCGATGACCGCGCCAAGATCGAT
>JANWHO010000232.1 GCA_025450375.1 Chloroflexota bacterium | reverse complement strand
GGCAAGACGCCTGCTGGCCACCCGACGACACCGAGGAGAGCGTAGTGGGCACCGATCGCCACCAGATGACGATCATCACGATGCGCGTCGGCGCGAACGAGCTTGCCCGGATCGAAGCGGGACCAGGGCAGCCCGTCCCCTGGCAGGCACTCAGTCAAACCATCCTGTCGGGCTTTCGTCGCCCCGACGGCAGCTCCTACACCACCATGCCGGACGTTTTCATCTACAAGAAACCCATGGATCCGGATCGGCGAGGTTTTTCGATCCTGGAAGAAGGGCCACCCGCTCTGATCATCGAGGTAGCCAGTCAGTCCACGCATCGCAAGGATCTCGATATGACCCGAGGAAAGGGCTGGAGCTACGCTCGTGCCGGCGTCCAGGAGTATCTCTTGCTTGATCCACTTGGCCTGTACCTCGCCACTCTCGTGAGGGCCTGGCGATTGGTGGATGGCGAATACCAACCCTGGGCGGCGGGAGCCGATGGGAGATGGTGGAGCGCGCAAATCCCGATTGGTTTCGGCGTGTTCGATGCAATGGCCGATGTGTACAGCGCCAGGTACGGACGCCAACTACACGAGGGCGAAATCAGTCTGGAGTTAGCGGCGAAAGAGGCGGAGTTAGCGCGCAAGGACGCGGAGTTAGCGGCAAAGGAGGCGGAGTTGGCGGAGTTGCGCCGCCGGCTGAATGACCTCAAGCAGCCATAGCTACGCTAGATCAGCGTCGAACTGCCGTCCACGCTCAAGGTCTGGCCGGTAATCCAGGCGGCGGCATTGGAGGCCAGAAAGAGGACGGCGTTGGCCACGTCACGACGTGGATCGCCACTGCCGCGGTCACCTCGACCGGCCCGAGCGGCATCGGCTTCGTGAACTTCGGCCACCTCGACCGGCTTGAGGCGCGGGCGCCGATCACGACGCGGGGGAGTTCAATCTGTATGACGGATCGCTGCGTCACGCCTCGTTCGACGACATCGCCGCCGCATCGTGGCCGTGGATGGCGAGTGCCTTGTCCGCCTGCCGGCATGAGAGCACTGACCGAACGGCCGGATGCGGCCTTTGACGATTATTGGAACCGATTTGTACGATTAACCCACTGTGCTGGATGAGGGCGAGAAGGGGCTGGAGGCACAAGGAGACTCTATGATGAGTGCCGTTGTCCTGATGTGCGGCCGGGTGTTCGACGGGGTCTCCGACACCCTGATGGGGCCCATGGAGATCCTGATCGAGGACAAGCGGATTACGCAGGTCGCGCGAACGGTGGATCGGCCGCCCGGCGCACAGGTGATCGACCTCTCCGATCGGACGGTTAGCCCTGGCTTCATCGATACCCATGTCCACTTGACCATGGATGCCGCTCACCTGGCGCGGCAGACGCTGGAGTCCGCGGCGAGCAAGGCGCTCAAGGCCCTGAGCCTGGCCCGCCACTACATGACCTACGGCTTCACGACCTTGCGCGACCTCGGCAGTGTCGATCCGGACTGGCCGACGATCGACCTGCGCAACGCGCTCAACGCGGGGCTCGTGGACGGCCCACGGCTGGTGGTCGCGGCGCACATCCTCAGCGCGAGCGCGGGTCACGGCGACCTGCGTGGCTTCTACGCCTCTCGCTGGATGCTGCCAGTCTCCGCGATTGGCGATGATCCCGGAAGCATCAAGGCGCTGGTGCGCCGCGAGCATACCTTCGGCAGCGACTGGATCAAGACCACGAACACCGGTGGCTATTTCAGCCGGGGCGATGATCCAGCGCGGGTAACGTGGTTCGACGACGAGATGGAGACGTTGACATCGACTGCCCGCCAGCTTGGCCTGCCGGTCGCCGTGCACACGGGGGCTGCCGCCGGCTGCAAGCAGGCGCTGCGTTTGGGGGTACGCAGTCTTGAGCACGCCTACCTCATCGACGCCGAAGGGATCGAGATGGCCGAGCGCGCGGGTACATTCGTCGTGCCCACAATGCAGATGACGCAGGAGGATCTGCACGACCTGCACGCCGGCACGCTGCCCGACCAAGCGGTATGGAAATTCCGGCGCGACAACGAGCAGATCCTCGCGTCGCAGCAATTGCTGGCTGCCAGCCAGGTGAAGATTGCCTTTGGCACGGATTGCGGGATGTTTCCGTTCAGCCACGGCATCCTTGAATTCCAGGCTTTGGTCAAGGCGGGGCTGCGTCCCATCCGCGCGCTGAAGGCAGCCACCAGCGTCGCCGCGGAGTTGCTCGGCCGTGAAGACCTCGGCGTGCTCGCTCCCGGCAAGGTCGCCGATATCGTCGCCATGTCCGGCGATCCTATCGCCGACATCGGCGCGACCGCGACGGTCGATTTCGTCATGAAGGATGGCGCCGTCTACCGCGCCCCACGGCCTGTCCCCGACCGCGAGCGGCGATAGGTACCGCGCGAGCACACGCGCCATGAGATGGTTGCGTGTGCGAATAGGGCCGGCCCTGGGCCGCGCCGCAAGGAGTACGAACCCCATGGATAAAACAGAATCGAAATCGGCGGAAACCGTCCTGAGGCACCTCGACGACCTGTTGCCGGACCTGGAGACGCTCTACACCGACATTCACGCACATCCCGAGCTCTCGATGCAGGAGACCCGCACGGCAGGGCTGGCGGCGGATCGGCTGCGTGCCGCCGGCTATGACGTGACGACGGGCGTCGGCACGACGGGCGTGGTTGGGCTGCTACGCAACGGCGACGGGCCCACGGTGATGCTGCGCGCCGATATGGACGCGCTGCCGGTGCGGGAAGCGACCGGCCTGCCCTATGCCAGCACGATCACGGCCACCGACCGGGACGGGACTACCGTGCCAGTGATGCATGCCTGCGGCCATGACATGCATGTGACCTGGTTGGTGGGCGCGACCACCCTGTTCGCTCGGGCGCGCGAGGCGTGGCATGGCACGCTGCTGGCTGTCTTCCAACCGGCGGAAGAGACGGCGCAGGGCGCCCAGGCCATGATCGACGATGGGCTCTTCAAGCGCTTCCCCAAACCCGCGGTCGTGCTCGGCCAGCATGTCATGGTCGGCCCCGCCGGCGTCCTCGGCGCCCGCGAGGGAGTTATCACCTCCGCCGCCGATAGCCTGCAGATCCGCCTGTTTGGGCGCGGGGCGCACGGCTCGATGCCGCAGGCCAGCATCGATCCGGTGGTGATGGCCGCGGCGACGGTGCTGCGGCTGCAGACCATCGTCTCGCGCGAGCTCGCGGCGACCGACGCCGCCGTGCTGACCATCGGGGCGCTGCAGGCTGGCACCAAGGAGAACGTCATCCCA
This sequence comes from Chloroflexota bacterium, assembly GCA_025450375.1. The sequence continues at coordinate 21,087 of JANWHO010000232.1, read as the reverse complement.
GACGAGGCCCTGCTCAAGCTCAACGTCCGCACCTTCGACGAGGGGGTACGCACGCGCGTGCTCGCGGCGATCGAGCGGATCGTCAAGGCCGAAGCGGAGGCGTCGGGCGCCCCTAAGCCACCGGAGATCACGCCGCTGGACCGCTATGCGCTGGTGCGCAATGACCCGCGGGCAACCACGCGCGTCGCCGACGCATTCCGCCGGCACTTTCCCGCGGGCCGGGTGCGGGAAACCGGACCGACCTCGGCAAGTGAGGACTTCGGGTCGTTCGGCGCCGAGTGGCACGCGCCATCGGTATTCTGGTTCGTCGGCGGGACTGATCCCGACGTGTATGCCAAAGCCAAAGCAGCGAACCGGCTCGGCGAGTTGCCGACCAATCACAACCCGCGCTTCGCTCCAGTCTTGCATCCCACCCTGGAAACGGGTGTGGAGGCGTTGGTCACGGCCGCCGGGGCCTGGTTCTCGGCGTAAGGGGTCGGCGGTCACCCGGAGCGCCTTGGGCGGCAGTGACGCGGAGATGGCGTCGCCCTGCTTGGGCTTTGGAACGAAGAGAGCGGGGAGCGCGAGGTGGATACGCTGCTGCTGATACTCGATCTGGCCGGAACCTTCGTCTTCGCGCTGAGCGGGGCGCTCACTGGAGTCGGGCACAAGCTCGATCTCTTCGGGGTCCTCGTGCTGTCCTTCGCGGCGGGCAACGCCGGCGGGATCGCCCGCGATGTGCTGATCGGCGCGGTGCCGCCGGCGGCCATCAGCGACTGGCGCTACGTCGCTATCTCTGTCCTTGCCGGTCTGATCACCTTCTACTGGCATCCGCTGATCAACCGTCTGCACAGCCCGGTGCTGGTGTTCGACGCCGCCGGGCTGGCGCTCTTCGCGGTCTCCGGCGCGCAGAAGGCGCTCGCCTTTCACCTCAACCCCGTCGCGGCGGCGCTGCTCGGCATGTTGACCGGAATCGGCGGGGGCATGACGCGCGACTTGCTCGTGGGGGAGATCCCCACGGTGTTGCGCTCCGATCTGTACGCCGTCGCCGCTCTGGTCGGCGCGGTCACGGTGGTGATCGGCGCCAGGCCGCGGTTCCCGTCTACCGGGGTGGCGGTCGCCGGCGCGGTGCTCTGCTTCGGGCTCCGCGTCATGGCGATTCGGTACGGATGGCAGCTTCCCACCGGAGGCCCCCACCGGGGTGAGCACTCGACCACCGACCCCGACCGCTCCGATCAATCGGGGGAATGATAGGGTACGGAGGCTCTACGATGCGCGTGGGAAGTCGACGGAAACCGACTGTTGGGGCACACATCGACCTTCCGCCAAGTGCCGTGCCAGTGGCGCGTTTTTGGGGCATTTCAATGGTAGCGTCGAAGTATGATGGATCGGAACTATGTACACACCATGCGCGCGCCATGGTGACAACTCATATTAGAGTTGAGCCGCCGTCCACGCTCAAGGTCTGGCCGGTGATCCAGGCGGCGGCATCGGAGGCCAGGAACAGGACGGCGTTGGCAATGTCCTGGGAGGTTCCCAGCCGCCGGAGTGGTATTCCCTCCAGCAGGCGGCGCTGCCCTTCCTCGCCATATGACTCCCATTGCCGTTCGGTGGATGGATTGCTCCGGACAAACCCTGGGGCCACATTGTTGACCGTGATCCCCCACTGGCCGAGTTCGTGGGCGGTCTGGCGGGTAAAGCCGATCTGACCGGCCTTCGCGCCGGCGTAGGCCTGGATTCCGGTCAGGCTCACCGTCCGCCCCGCCCCCGAGGAAATATTGACGATCCTTCCGTAGTGGGCCGCCTTCATGGCCGGCACCACGGCGCGAGTCAGGTAGAAAGCGCCGAAAAGGTTCACCTGGAAGATCCGCTCCCATGCATCGCTCTCCACCTCCTCGATCGGGACCGCCACCTGCCCCAACACCCCGCCGGCGCAATTGACCAGGACATCGATATGTCCATGCTGGGTCAGCATCCGGCTCGCCAGGGTTCGGACTTGCGCCTCGTCGGTAACGTCGGTCACCACCGGAGTGAATCGCAGCCCCTCATCCTCGGCCCGCCGCCCAGTCTCACGCACTTCCTCGGCCAGCAGATCGGCGCCATAGACCACGGCGCCGGCGCGCGCGAGGGAAAGGGCAATCTCTTGCCCCAGCCCGTGCGCGGCCCCCGTAACGATGGCCGTCTTGCCCGTAAACTCTATGACCATGCCAGGAACTCCTACACCACTCCTATGCCCGCGATCAGGCCATCCTCGGCCATCGCGGGGCTGGTGGTGATAAAGAGCACCACCCCGTCCACCGGGCTATGAAGGTCGTTGATCGGTTCCCCCCACAGATCGACCAGCGAACCGATACTGGCCCCTGAGTGTACGATATCCCCGGCCGACACGGTCTTGCGGAAGAAACCGCCGCGTGAGGTGCGGAGCCAGCGGAACTCGCGGTAGAGGGCCGGCCGCGGCGGGGGAACATAGTCTCCCTCAAGCATCCCCAGCGATAAAAGCGCCCGATGTAGTCCTGCCAGGTGTTGCTCCACGGCCTCGCGCTGGAGTTGGCCAATTCCTCCCACCTCGGGGACCACTCCGGGCACGCCGATCCGGGCGGCGGCGCTGATCGTGGTGCCCGTAAGGCCGCCGGAATCGACCACGGGGATCAGGTGAGGGAGCCCATAGGCAAGAGCCAGGTCCATCGATTTGCGATCCGTCTCCGATTGGCCGACCTCGTGAATAATGCTGAATGGGGCCAGATCCTCCACCATGTCCCCGCAGTGGAGATCCAGCAAGGCATCGGATGGGCGGTACAGGCCCTCCACCAGATGATGGGCGAGAGCCTGGCTATAGGTGCCGGACGGGTCGCCGGGAAACACCCGGTTGAGGTTCTTGCCATCCCTTGGGCAGAGAAACGGCGTCCTGGCGAGAAAGGCGGGGAGGTTCACCACCGGCATCGCCAGCACGCGCCCGCGGAGCCGGGCCGGATCGAGATCACGCGCGAAGCGGATGACCGCGTCGATAGGCGGGTATTCCGCCCCGTGGATCCCGGCGGTCAGGCAGAGCGTAGGACCGTCGTGAGCGCCGCTGATCGTGACGTACGGCCAGCGGTCGTCCGCCAGCAATGGGTGGTCGAAAGTCAGGAGCCCCTGGCGCCGGTGGCCGGAGGCGGGGAAGATGACGGCTAGATCGGTCATTACGGGTCTGCCCCATTCCTGGCGATGGGCGGGCTATTCTGGCCCGCCCATCGCCTCCCAACGGTTCTACGACTTAGTCACGCCCTGGAGGTTGAAGTAGCCGAGCGGGTTCTCGGAGAAGCCATGGACATGGTTATTCGCCGCGTTGACGAAGGGATTGTAATACATGGCGATGGTCCATTGGTCTTGCGCCCAGATTTTCTGGATCTGGTAGTACAGACTCTTCCGCGTGGCGGGATCCGTTTCGTGCTCAGCCTGGCTGGCCAGGCCGGCGAGCATTGGGTTTTTGTACCAGGTAAAGAAGTTGTAGGAACTGGTGTGGTAGCCCGCGGTGAAGGACACCAGTTCGTCGGGATCGGGAATGTCGTTGGTCCAGAGATTTGTACAGAAGGTATACTTGCCGACTTGCTGGTTATTGAACAGGGTGGTGGGATCGGTCGGTTGGATGTTGACCGTAATCCCAATCGCCTTCAGCTCGGACTGAACCAGAACCCCGGTCTGCTGGTCGGTGAGCAAGCCGGCCTGGGTCTGCATGTTCATGGTAAAGCCATGAGGTACCGATGACTGCGAGAGCAGCTTTTTGGCCAGGGTGGGGTTATAGGATGGTCCTGGGTTCGCGGGGTTGTAATCGATCGCTCCAGCCGGCATGAAGGAATTGGCGGGAGTGCCATGGCCCTGGAGCACCGCCTTGATGATCGCGGCGCGGTTGATCGCATAGCTAATGGCCTCGCGAACCTTGACATCTTGAAACGGCTTGACCTTGGTGTTGAAGGCCAGGTAGTTGGTCTCGGTGGAAGGGTTGATCTGAACCTGAGCGGTGGAGCTATGCTGGACCTGGGGGATCAGGTTGTCCGCAAGGAGATTATCGACGTCCAGCTGGCCTGACTCCACGTTGAGCAGACGGGTGGTATCGTTCGGGATCAGCTCGTACTCCACATATTGCATGGGATACTGGGCGGCGTTCCAGTAGGTGGGATCCTTCTTTAGACGCACGTATTGCCCGCGGACCCAGGAGTCAAACATATATGGCCCGGAGCCCACCGGATCCTTGCCCATCTTGCTGGCGCCGACCTTCTTGAAGTACGCCTCGGGGTAAACGCCGGTGTCGAACAGCGAAACATCGGACAGGAAGGGGCTCCAGGGGTACTTGAGGTGAACGATCACCGTGCTCGGATCGGGCGCCTGGACATCCTTCACCTCGGTGAGGGTCCAACTCCAGGCTGCCGCCGGCTTGGCGGCCCGCGTAATATCGAACGCGACATCCGAGGCGGTAATCTTGCTGCCGTCCTGGAAGGTGATGTTGGGCCGGAGGTGGAAAGTGTAGGTCTTGCCGTCCTTGCTGATGTTCCAACTGGTTGCCAGGTCTGGCTGCAGCGATTTGCCGTCCTTACTTACCTGGAGCAGCCGGTCGAACATTTCAACCTGCACCCAGATGTCAGGATTCTGCGAGTTGCCGGCGGGATCCAGGGTCTTGGTCTCGATGTTCCAACCAATGGTCAGCATATTGGCGCTGGTGGGACCGGAGGCGGCGCGGGCGGCATGATTTGACGAAGCGATGCCGCCAAAAGCCATGGGCGCCAACATGGCCAGGGTGAGGAGGCGGCGGGGAGAGGAAACGCGATTGAAAAAGGCCACGGTAACAATGCTCCATTCGCTAGAAGATTATTTTGCGATACCGAGACGGAGAGCCACCGGCGTTCCGCCGGCTTGACGGGCGCTCACCTCCCTTCCCAGGAAACCATCCTGAGGAAATAACCGCTCAAGGAGTGCCCGTACCGGCTCGATGCTGGCGGGCTCGGGAGTGTGTAGGTATTCAATGGCCGCCGTCGAGGGCGGCAGGTCCGCCAATACGGCTTCGCTGCCGCTTGCGTAGATGAGCACCGAGGCGTTCCGCACCACGCTTCTGGCCAGGGCGGGATCGTCCAGGACCGCGCACAGCGGATTGCCAGGGTAGCCCGAGTGTTCTCGGATCCCCGCCAGCATCGTGGGGACAAACTCGGCGAAGGTACTGATAATCCCCAATCGGGCCGTTAAGGGGAGGGCGCGCAAATGGGCCAGGGTCTCCGGGTGGGCCACGAAGGAGAGACGGAGCACGGGTGGATGATAGGGGCCAAGCAACGCCTGCACTTCACGGACCTTGGTGGCCATTGTACAGACCACATCGGCTCTCGCCACCCGTTCGCTCAGATCGATATCGCCGGTCTTCAAGGCTTCCAGGGTACAGGGGAAGACCTCCGCCCCGAGGTCGGCCAGTCCCTCCGCGAGGTCGTGGGCGTAAACCTGGGTGGCTCGACTGAACAAGCCGACCATGGCGATCCGGGGCCGGCGTCGATGCCCGGTCGCCAGGCGCGCGGCCAGCATGCGGTTGATCTGGGCCGGGGTAAAACCCTGGGCCATGGCCTGGCCGACCATCCCATCCACCAGCCGCTGGAGGATGGTCAAATCGGTGCGATTCCCCGTTCCCTCCCCGGCCACGAAGGTACCATGCCCCGGCCGCACCCGGATCAGCCCTTCACGGGTAAGTTCCCGATACACGTGGCTTACGGTGACGTGCGCGATTCCCTCCCCGGCCGCCAATTCGCGAACCGAGGGGAGGCGAGCGCCCGGCAGGATCGCGCCAGATATGATGCCGAACTCAATCTGGCCCTTGAGTTGGGCCGAGATCGAAATCGGCAAGGTCCGGTCGATTCGAATCCGCCACATCCGCGCCACCCCTTCCCTTCGCCTACTGTGATGGTGTTATATAACAGCAGACAGGCCCACCCTGTCAAACTACGGTGCGATATCTGGGTACTATTGGTTGAGCAAGTGTGAGGAGAGCCGTGATGAAGATCTACATATCCACCGACTTCGAGGGGGTGAGCGGGATCGTGGACTGGGCCCAGGTTCTGGGTGACGGGCCGGAGTATCAATACGGGCGCGGCCTGCTGATGGACGAGGTAAACGCCGCCATCGACGGGGCCCTAGCGGCTGGGGCTACCGAGTTCGTGGTGAACGACTCCCACAACACGATGCGGAATCTCACGCCCCGCGAGCTACACGGGCGGGCTGCCCTGATCAGTGGCCGCCACAAGCCGCTCTACATGATGGAGGGCCTGGACGCCTCGGCCCAGGCGATTTTCTTCATCGGGTATCATGGGTCAATTGGAGCCGACCCGGCCATTCTTTCGCATAGCTACAATCCGAGCGCCATCTGGGAGGCCCGGCTGGACGGCCAGATCGTGGGCGAATCGGGTCTCAACGCGCTGGTAGCCGGACACTACGCGGTCCCGATTGCCCTGGTGAGCGGCGATGAGGCCACCGCCAGGGAGGCGGAGGGCATTTCCCCTCATGGTGAGCGAGTGGTGGTCAAGCAATCAATCAGCCGTTTCGCGGCCCATAACCTTCATCCGGAGGAGGCATGTACGCGCATCCACGCGGGCGCCAAGCGGGCGGTCGAGCGGATCGGCGCCATGGAGGCGCCGCGGTTCGCCAGTCCCACTGAACTGGAACTAACCTTTCTCACCGCCGACATGGCGGCGATGGCCACCTGGATCAGCGGGGTCACCCGGAAAGGTACCCGGCAGGTCGTGCTTGAGGACACGAACACCCTGACTCTATTCCAGCGCTTCGTCACCATCGTCGCGCTCACGCGAAGTTTGGTGGAGCGCTGAGGTTTCCATGCGACCCGACCCCGTACCACCAATCTCAATTGGACTCGTCCTCTATCCCGGCTTCACTCAGCTAGACCTCTCAGGTCCTTATGAGGTATTTTCCCGGCTGCCGGGAGCAACGGTACATCTAATCGCCGAGGCAAAGGGCCCTGTCGCCTCCGAGAAGGGGCTAGCTGTAATCGCACCCACCACCTTTGCCGAGGCGCCGCCCCTGGATGTACTTTGTGTGCCTGGTGGACCGGGGCAGGTGGCGATGATGGAACACGAACCGCTGATCCGCTTTCTCCAGGAACGCGGGCAGATGGTCCGCTACGTCTCCGCTGTCTGCACCGGCGCTCTCCTGTTGGGGGCGGCCGGCCTCCTCCGTGGCTACCGCGCGACCACCCACTGGCTCTCGCTGGACCTCCTGACCCCTCTGGGGGCTATCCCGGTGAACGAGCGGGTGGTGATTGACCGCAACCGGATTACCGGAGGCGGCGTGACGGCCGGGATTGACTTTGGCCTGGTCCTGGCGGCGGAACTGTGTGGCGACGTGGTGGCGCGCGAGATCCAGTTGCTCATTGAATATGATCCAGAACCGCCGTTCGCGGGTGGCCATCCGCGAACGGCGGACCCCGACTTGGTGGCTCAGATCACACGCGCTCGGGGCGAGTTCCAGGAGCGGCGCCGCCTGCAGGCGGAACGGATCGGCGCTGAACTGATTCGTGGAGGCTCGGGCGGCGTCTCGTGACCAGGCGGCTCTGATCAACCGCGATCCGAAGGATCGCGTCTGGTTTCCTCCAGCAAGGAGCGCAGACGCACGATCTCGTCATCGGCCAACTCGTGGGCTCGCCGCTCAGTCTCAAGCCGCTGCTCGGCGGAAGCTCGTGCCTGATCAGCTTCTGCTCGTGCCAGGTCGGCGGTCAGCCGCGCCCGTTCGGCGGTCAGCCGCACCCAGCGCTCCCCGTCCCGCTCCGCTTCCGCCGCGCGCCTCGCCTCCGTCTCCTCGTCGATATGCAGGAGCCGCTCTCCCTCACGGGTGATCAGCCGGAGCAGCGGACCGCGGAAGGGGTTGCTGGACGGCTCGGCCCTTACCCACAAGCCCACGGTGGCCAGCCAGAGTCCGCTCTCCTCCGGCGCGATCTCGCGATAGACGCCCGGGCTCTCCAGCCGATAACCGTGCAGGTCCAACTGCTTCCGCGGGCGCGGGTCGAAGGTCACGTACTCGGTCACCCCCAGCTCGGCGTAGGCGGCCCGCTTGGGCCCAATGTCCTTCTTGGCCGTCTTGTTGGAGAGCACCTCGACCACCAACATGGGCGGTTTGCCCACCGAGCGGACGTTGTAGGCGATGCTGTCATGGAGCGCCGCCTCGGCGGTGACGAAGACATCGGGATAGAAGACACCGGTGCTCCCATCGGCCCGTGGGTAGTGGAGATCGGTTTCGGTGCGGACCAGCCAGAGCACGCCAAGCTGCCGGGCGTGGGTGCGAAAACCCTTGGCCAGATTCTCGCCGACCGCGACATGCGTCTGGGTACCACCCAAGATCTGGGTCTCCCTCTCGTTGGGTAGGAAGGTGGTCACGGTACACGGCGGAGTAGTGTCGCGGATGTTGACGACCATGGCTGCTCCCAGAGACCTTTGGCTGGCATCGCCAGGGACCAGTGTACCACGCGGGCGCCACGCCCCGGCGGGATTACGATTCCCCGGGCCCGATTCGGGTTTGCGAAGGTGACGCCCACCCGCATTCGCGGGCACGAAACTCATGCCAGTCCTCCACGCTGAACGAGCATGTGTGCATAACGCGCTAGACGATAGCAACAACATATAGTATTCTCACGGGGTAGTCGCCTACAGGTAGTATGTCATAGGGGTCGTGCCGTCGTGGCACGGCTGAAATAATGGGGAAAGTCCGGTGTAATTCCGGCACTGTCGCGCAGCGGTAAGGCCCACGGCCAAGTCCGAATGCCCATCTATGACGTGATCACGGCTTGCCCTTCGCGCAAGAGGGCGTGATCGAGGATGCCGTCACGCGGTGGGCCGCGGGCGCCATGTCTCCGTCATGTTCCCTCTCGGGTGGAGAGCGGACACGATGGAAGCGTGGAAAGGATGTCTCATGGCCCTCACCCAGACCACCCCGCGTTCGAGCAATCTCACGGTCACCGGACCATCGCATGTCGTCACGCGGCGCGCCCGCGCGTTTACCCGCACCAACGGCATGGGAGAAACCATCGCCCTGGATGTGGCTGCTCTCCGGCAAACCATCAAGGAAGCGTGCGACGGCCTGAACGCCGATCCCTCCATGCTCCTGGAGGCCACCCTTGGTACGCTCTATCCTGGCATCCCAGAGGATGAGATATTGCGCGCCGCCAATCTGGCCGCTCGCGCCCAGGTAGAAATCGAGCCGGACTATGCCGTCGCGGCCGCCCGGCTCCTGCTTGTCGCCCTCTATCGGGAGGCCCTGGGACGGCCCGTATCCTTGAGTAACGCCGGGGCCGCGTATCGGGCGTACCTGCCGATCTACCTGGAAACGGGGATTGCCGCCGGCCTGCTTGACCCCGCCCTCGCCACCTTCGACCTGACCAAGATGGCGGCGGCCCCGCGGCCCGAGCGCGACTTGCGGTTCGCGATCATGGCCCTGCAGACCCTCTACGACCGCTATCTCCTGCAAGATCAGGGCCGCCGATTCGAGTTGCCGCAGTTGTTTTGGCTGCGCGTGGCCATGGGGCTGTCGTTGGGTGAGCGCGACCGTGAGGCTCACGCCATTGCCTTCTACGACTTGATATCCCAGTTCTTGTTTACTCCCGCTACCCCCACCTTGTTTAACGCCGGCACCCGCCATCCCCAACTGTCGTCGTGCTTCCTGACCACGGTGCCCGACGATCTGGGCGATATCTATAAGTGCCTCCGGGACAATGCCCTGTTATCCAAATGGAGCGGCGGCCTGGGCAACGATTGGACCACGATTCGCGCCCTTGGCGCCCCTATTCGCGGGACGAACGGGGCCAGCCAGGGTGTTATCCCCTTCCTCAAGGTAGCTAGCGATTCGGCGGTGGCGGTGAACCAGGGCGGGAAGCGGAAGGGCGCCGTGTGCGCCTACCTGGAACCCTGGCATCTGGATGTGGAGGAATTTCTCGACTTGCGGAAAACGACTGGCGACGATCGGCGGCGTACCCACGATCTGCACACCGCCCTCTGGATGCCGGATTTGTTCATGCGCCGCGTACTGGCGGCGGGCGAGTGGACTCTATTCAGCCCCGACGACGTGCCGGACCTGCACGATCTCCATGGGTCAGCCTTCGACCGGCGCTACGCCCACTACGAGACGGAGGCCGCCGCCGGTCGGCTTCCCCACCACAAGCGCATGCCTGCCGTGGACCTGTGGCGACGGATATTGAGCGCCCTTTTCGAGACCGGCCATCCCTGGCTCACCTGGAAGGACCCGGCCAACATCCGCTCTCCTCAGGATCACGCGGGGGTGATCCATGGCGCCAATCTCTGCACCGAAATCTTACTGAACACTTCCAGGGATGAGACGGCGGTCTGCAACCTGGGATCGATCAACCTGGCCGCTCACCTTATCCCTGGCGGCGAGATCGACCAGCCGTTGCTCGCGGACACGGTACGGACTGCCGTGCGCATGTTGGACAACGTGATCGACCTCAATTTCTACCCCACACCAGAGGCGGAAACGGCCAACCAACGGCACCGGCCCATTGGTCTCGGGGTGATGGGCTTCCAGGATGCCTTGTATGCCCTGGGGTACAGCTATGCCGGCGACCAAGCGGTGGTCTTTTCCGACCGGAGCATGGAGGCAATTGCCTTCCACGCCTTGCAAGCCTCGGCGGATCTGGCGCGGGAACGCGGGCGCTATCCCAGCTACGCCGGGTCCAAATGGGAACGAGGACTGCTCCCGCTTGACACGATCGCTCTCCTCGAAACCGAGCGCGGGATGGCAGTGAACATGGATCGCGGCTCAACCCTCCCCTGGGACGAAGTCCGCCAGGCTATCGCGGCGCATGGCTTGCGAAACAGTCAGGTGCTGGCCATCGCGCCGACGGCCACGATCTCGACCATCGTCGGTGTCTCGCCCTCGATTGAACCGGCCTACACCAATCTCTACGTGAAGAGCAACCTGTCCGGAGAGTTTACCCAGGTGAACGTCGCGCTGGTGCGTGACCTCAAGGCGGAGGGACTGTGGGACGCGGAGATGCGCGAGGCACTCAAGTACTACGATGGCTCGGTGCGTGACATCGACCGCGTTCCGAACCACCTCAAGGACCGGTATTGCACCGCCTTCGAGATCGCACCCTCCTGGCTGATCGCCTGTGCCTCCCGGCGCCAGAAATGGATCGACATGGGCCAGTCGCTTAACCTCTACCTGGACTGCCCCACCGGCCGGGATCTCCACGAGACCTACCTGCGGGCCTGGGAAAGTGGGCTCAAGACGACGTACTACCTGCGCACTCGGGCAGCCACCCAGGTGGAAAAGTCCACCCTCGACATTAACCGCTGGGGAATCCAGCCTCGGTGGATGCGGAGCGCCAGTCCGTCCAGTAGCGTCGAGGTCGAACGGACCCCGAATCCCGATTCCGAGGAAACCGCCGCGGCGACATGCTCCCTAGAGGAAGACTGCGAGGCATGTCAATGAAGCAACTCATCAATTGTCTGCAGGTGGATGTCAACCAACTGGCGCCCCTGCGCTACCACTGGGCCTGGGAGCACTACCGGAATGGGTGCGCCAATCACTGGATGCCGGCCGAGGTTCCGATGGGCCGAGACATCGAAACCTGGCGCTCCGCCGCGCTTACCCCCGATGAACGTCTGGTGATTGTCCGCAACCTCGGCTTCTTCTCCACCGCGGAGAGCCTGGTAGGAAATAACGTGGTGCTCGCCATCTTCAAGCATGTCACCAACCCTGAATGCCGGCAGTACCTCCTTCGGCAAGCATTCGAGGAGGCCGTGCATACCCATGCCTTCCTTTATATCGTGGAGAGCCTGGGTCTCGATCAGCGCGAGGTCTTCGACATGTATCACACCGTGCCAACCATCATCCGGAAGGATGCCCTGGAGATGGAACTGACCGCCGGACTGCTCGATCCCGCCTTCACGACCGAGACGGCGGAGGGGGCTCGCCAGTTTCTGGAGAATCTGATCGGCTATTACGTGATCATGGAGGGGATCTTCTTCTATACCGGATTCGTGATGATTCTGTCATTTCATCGCCAGAATCGCATGACCGGGATCGGAGAGCAGTTTCAGTACATCCTGCGCGATGAGACGATCCATCTCAACTTCGGCATCGATCTTATCAATGGGATCAAAGCCGAGAACCCGCAACTGTGGTCGGATGCCTTCCAGCAGCGGATGGTCGCGCGGGTCCGCGAGGCCGTGGAGTTGGAGGCCGCCTACGCGCGGGATTGCCTGCCTAACGGGATTCTGGGGCTCAACGCCGACCTGTGCCGCCAGTACGTCCAGCACATCGCCGACCGCCGACTGGAGCGGATCGGGCTCCCCACGCAATACTCGGTTCCGAACCCATTCCCCTGGATGAGCGAAACCATGGACCTTGGCAAGGAAAAGAACTTCTTCGAGACGCGGGTGACCGAATACCAATCAGCCGCCGAGCTTTCCTGGGACTAGCTATGATGACGCGCCTACGCGAGGGAGGGCCTAACCAGCGGCCTCCACCGGCACGAAACCGCCGCCCGGTTGGTAGTCGGGCGACTGGTGGCGGAAATAGGTATTGTAGAGTTGGCTATACGGGCCGCCCCGCCGCAGCAGCGCCTCGTGGCTTCCCTCCTCCACGATCGACCCGTGATCCAACACGATGATCCGGTCAACCGTGCGAATGGTGGAGAGCCGGTGAGCGATCACGATGGCCGTCCGGTGCTGGAGCACCTCGTCCAGCCCTTCCTGAATCTGGGCCTCGGTCAGCGGATCGACGCTGGCGGTCGCCTCGTCCAGAATCACTACCGAGGGGCCTTGCAGGAGGAGCCGGGCCAGGGCCACCAACTGGCGCTGCCCGAGCGAGAGGCCGCGGCCCAGTTCGCCCACCGGGGTCTCCAGCCCGCTCGGGAGGGCGGCCAGCCAGTCGCCCCCGCCTACCCCGGCGGCGGCGGCCCGCACCTCGGCGGAGCTCGCCTCGGGCCGGGCATAGCGGATGTTCTCCTCCACCGTGCCGGAAAACAGGAACGGCGCCTGCGGCACCACTCCCAAATGGCGCCGGTAGGATGCCAGGTCAAAGGTGCGGATATCCCGACCGTCGATCAATAATGATCCGCCCTGGAACTCATAGAAACGGGCCACCAGTTTGCCCAGGGTAGATTTCCCGGCCCCAGTGTGTCCAACCAGAGCCACGGTCTCGCCGGCGGCGATCGTCAAATTGAAGCCGCGGAGCACCTGCTCCTGCTCGTTGTACTGGAAATCCAGGTCACGAAACTCGATCCGGCCGGCAAGCCGCGTCACGGGTAGCGAGTCGGCCTGATGGACCCGCGGCTCGGCGTCGATCAGGGCGAAGACCCGCTCGCTCGCCGAAAGACCCAACTGAAACTGGCTCCAGAACGAGGCTATGCTGATCAGGGGAATCCAAAACACGCCGATACTCTGGACGAACAGGGCCCAGACTCCGGCCGATATCGAGTGGTCGAGCGCGCGGAGACCGCCGAAATAGATCACGATCGCCGTTCCGAGACCGGTAATGGTCACGAAAACGGGGAAGATGTTGTTGTAGACCAGACCCTCGCGGAAGTTGACCTGGTAACGCTGATCGTTGACCTGACGAAACTCTTCATACATCGAGCCTTCCTGTCGGAAGCCCTTCGCCACCATCATTCCGGTGATCGATTCCTGGATCGCCGCGTTCACGCGGGCAAGGGCCCGCTGTGACCTCCGAGACATGTTGCGGGCCAGGATGCGGAAGGCGATGGCCACCCCCACGATGGGCGGCCCAATCAGGAGGGTCAGCAAGGCCAGGCGGACATTGATCGCGAAGAGGATCCCGCCCAGAATGAGCACCAACATGATCTGGCTCACCAATTCGAGGCTGAGGGTGACCACGGTCGAAAAGTCTTGTGTATCCGAGGTGACTCGGCTAACGATCTTCCCGGACGGATACTCGTCGAAGAATGAGAGATCGCGGGCCAGCACCGATTCCACCACGTCGAGCCTGAGTTGGAGAACCACGTCGGCCACCGCGCGGGCGGTCAACCATTGCCGGCCCAGGCTGACGGCCCAGGCCGCGGCGCCGGAGACCAGAATGGCGGCGACCAGAAGCCCCGCCATTCCCGTGGTCCGGGAGCCGGCCAGGCCGCCCACCGCGCCGGAAATCGCGATCGGCAAGGCCAGATTCATCAGGGCGCCCAGGAGCGCATATCCCGCCACCGCCAGCATCTTGCCGCGCACGGGCCGAAAGTAGCGGAGGATACGCGAGACCAGCGTCCGGTCGCCGTAGCTCCGGTCGTATGCCTCCGCGTCCAGACCGCCAAACAGATCAGCCATGGTGCTTACCTCACTCCCGCCGGCTCGGGCGCCAGGGCGGGCTCGTAATGGGCGAAGATTCTCCGATACAAGCCGCACCGCCGCAACAACTGCTCGTGCGTTCCCTGATCCTCCACCCTTCCTTGGTGGAGGACGAGCACCCAGTCCGCCGAGCGGATCTGCGAGAGCCGGTGCGTGATCAGCAAGGTGGTCCGGCCGCTGAGAAGGCGCCGCATCGCCTTCTGAATCTCATCCTCGGTGGCGCTGTCAATGGCGCTGGTAGAGTCATCCAGGATGAGGATGGTCGGATCGGTGAGCAAGGCCCGGGCAATTGCCAGGCGCTGGCGCTGCCCGCCGGAAAGGGTTACTCCTCGCTCGCCAATCACCGTGTCGTAGCCATCCTTCATATGCATGATGAACTCATGCGCCTGGGCGTCCCTGCCGGCCTGCTCGATGGCCGCCCGCCGGGCCGCCGGATCCATATCGCGCTCCCGCCCACCCAGTCCGAACTCAATATTTTCGGCGATGGTGCGCGAAAACAGGAAGACATCCTGCTCAATAGTGGCGATGCGCGAGCGGAGGGCGTCGAGATTCCAGGCGCGCACGTCGATCCCGTCGACCGTGATCACTCCTGATTCCACGTCGTAGATCCGGTTCACCAACCGGGCCAGGGTACTCTTGCCGGCGCCGGTCTGACCGACAATCGCGACCGTTTGCCCCGGCATGGCCCGGAAGCTTACCTCGCGCAGGGCTGGGTGACTCTCATAGCTGAACGACACGCGATCGAATTCCAGTTCGCCCCGCATCGGCCTCGCATACCCCTGCTCATTCTGGTCCAGGTTCGCCTCGTCTCGGAGCAGGGCCAGGATGCGCTCCGCTCCCGAGATCCCTTGCCGGACCACGTCCCAGGAAAAGGTAGAGGCGAAGGTCGGCCAGCGGAAGGCGCTAATCAGCCCGAAATAGGTCACCAGGCCGCCAACCGACAACTCGCCACGCGATACCAGATACAGTCCATGCGCCATGGCCAGGGCAAAGGCGGCGGCCAGGAAGAGGGGCGGCAAATACACCGCCTGAATCTGGCCCTCGCGGACCGAGAGGTCGCGGTAGGCGCGGGCGCGGACGGCGAACTTTTCCAGCTCCGCCTCCTCCTGCCCCGTCGCCTTGACCAGTTCGATCCCCCGCACCGATTCACTCAGTCCGGCATTGAGCGCCCCAAACTCCGCCCGCTGCGCCGTGGTGACCGGGTGCAGTTGGCGTAAATAGCGGCGTACGCCCCACACGTAGGCGCCCACGAACAAGACGGGCACCAACAGCAGTTGCGGCTGAAGAAAGGCGATGAAGATCATCGGGAACACCAGGGCCGAGGAGGAGTCGAAGACCACGTCCAGGCCAGGTACCACCAGATCGCTGAGGCGGTTCACATCATTGGCCACCCTGGCCATGATGTCGCCCACCCGCTGCCGATTGTGAAAGGTTTGACTCTTCCCCAAGAGGCTGAGATAGAGTTCATCGCGCGCGTCGCGCGCCAGCCGCTTCCCGAGCAGCTCGGACAGGGATCGAGCGCTGATATCGATAGTGCCCGTGATCAGCACGATCGCGAGGATCAACAGGCCATCGCGGGCCAGATCCAGGTGGGGAGAGCGGCTATGCAACACATCGTTGAACGCCTGGCCCACCAGCACCGAGGTAAAATTGAAGGCGACGTTGACCAACAGCGAGACGAGTATGAAGACGCCAACCGCCCACTTGTAGCGGAGGAGGTGAGCAGTGATCCATCGGATCGGTCCACGCTGGTCGGACACATAGGCGCCGGCCACGCTGAACTCGCGCATAAGCAGAGCGCCTCCCATTGAGTATCCTGGGCTGAATCCGCCGGCGCGACAAAGAGTAGGGGCACGCCGTCTGGGCCGTCGGCGCGGGAGAGCCAGGGTGCTCCACCGATACACGCCGCAAGATGCACTCTAGCGCGCGGCTATTTCTCTGTCAAGCCGCGGGAGCGCGAATGTGAGGTATTTTATAGCGTTCAGCCGGAGGCGCGAAGCCAGCGGAGAAGGATACGGAGGGCAAACGCGTCGCAACCGGCCCGCTCGGCGATCGCGGCGCAGCGCATATTGAAGTCGGACTCGTCCGGCTCGGGCCGCCGCTCGGCGGCCAGGGCCGGCAGCTTCTCTGGTTTCAGGGAAAGCCAGGCCGCCAAGCCGGCGGGCGAGAGATCTCGGCTTTCCCGGAAGGTTTCCAGCGCGTACCCAAGGGTTGAGGTATGGGATGACCTATTCATCAGCCTCATTTCAGCCAGGGATGAAGTCTTGCTCTGCCTTTTCATACTGTCACGATACCCCCGCTCGCTCATAGGTGCATGGCCCTTACAGGTATGGCCCATCCTCCCCACCGGCACGCCCCGAATGGATGATCGTTCCTGCCCTATCCAGTACTCCTCGGGCCGATGGGCGCCTGGAAAATGTGATCCACATTGTGCGGGCTTTCCTGGGAACGCGCCTCCCGTGGCCTATCCGGGGCTCAAGTTCATGGCTCCCATGCCGAAAGACCTGATAGTGGCATGGCGGGCCATGCCTGGGCGCCGGAGTAGGCGTCCGAGTGCGGGAGTATCCCCCGCTCGCTGTCGAGAGGAAGAAGGAAACAACGAATGCGTCTCCTCAGGGATATGTCCATTAATGGCAAACTGATCACCCTGGCATTGAGCAGCGTGGCAATATTTCTTGTCTGCATCGGGATGGCGATCAATAGCTTTAACACCATGACCGGGAAGGTCGCTCAGCAAGTGACCGCCCGTGAGATGTATCAGGCGGTCTCGGGCGCCTACGAACAATGGACCCTGGACGACGATCAATCCAACATGTATGGAGCGGTGGTCGCCCTCCGCGATCCCAGCCAGCACGCCCTGGCGGAAACCACCTATCAACAAGCCGTGCAGGCCAGGGCCGCCATGAACCCCCACCTGGATACCGCCCGCCGGCTTGCCGCCACCCCGGACGAAGCGTCCCTGCTGGCAAGGATCACCAGCGATCTGACCAGCTACGATGGCTTCACCCAATCGATGCGGAAGTACGCGCTCGCGGGGAACGTGGCGCGCGCGATCCATGTCGTGACCGTGGACAACCTGATCCCATCCAATGACCTGCCCATTGCTTTCCAGAATCTGGAGGATAAAGAAACCGCGCGCTTGAACGCGCTCAAGGTATCTATCGGCGGCGCGGCGAACAGCGGGAAGCAATTGCTGATCATTCTGGCCATTCTCGGCGCCCTGGTGCTGGGCTGCATCGCGTTCTTCATCTCACGCTCCATCCGCCAAGGGTTGCGCCGGCTCACCACGGTCGCCGGACGGCTGGCCGAGGGCGACACCGCCGTGTCAGTCACCGGACTCCCCTCCGCCCGCGACGAAATGGGCGCCCTCAGTACTTCCTTCGTGGCCATGGTGGCCCATCAATCGGCCATGGTCGAGGCGGCGACCGCTCTGGCGGACGGCGACCTTACCCGTCCGGTTACTCCGGCCGGGGACGCCGACAAACTGGGCCAGGCGTTCGTGGTCATGCTTCAGAACTTGCGCGCCTTGATCACCCAGGTGGCCCAGGTGGCCCGCCAGGTGGCCGAGGGGGCGGCGCGGGTGTCGACGAATACGGGAAGCATCCAGCAAGCAAGCAGCCAGATCGCCAACGCGGTGGAGGAAGTGGCGCGCGGGGCGAGCGATCAAAGCCAGAGCGCGACCCAGGTCATCGCCCAGATGACCGCCCTGCAACAGGCGGTCGAACAGATGGCCGAGGGAGCTCGCGCCCAGGGCGAGGCGGTGCTGGAAAACGAGGGAGCCAATACCTCCCTGCGATCCGCGCTGCACCATACGACCCAGAGTGTCGAGGCGGTGGCCGGCGCCGCCGATCGGGCGGCAGCCACCGCTCGGAGCGGCGGCCGCGCCGTGACCCAGACGATCACTAGCATCGAAGGGGTGCGGGCCGCCGTCCTGAAGGGGGTCGACCAGGTGGAGACCTTGGGTAAGCGGAGTAACGAAATCGGCGCCATCGTGGCGGCGATCGACGACATCGCCGCCCAGACCAATCTTCTTGCCCTCAACGCGGCCATCGAGGCGGCGCGCGCCGGCGAGCACGGCAAGGGCTTTACCGTCGTGGCCGCCGAGGTGCGGAAGCTGGCCGAGCGCGCCTCGGCGGAAACGCGCGAGATTGCCGCCCGCATTACCGCCATCCAGCGGCAGGTCGCCGAGGTGGTGGACGCGATGAAGGCCGGCAGCGCCGAGGTTGAGCAGAGCGTTGCCCTGGGTCAAGAGGCCCGCGCGGCGCTGGAGAGTATCACCGGAGTGGTGGAGGAGACGAACACCCAGGCCCGCGCTATCCGCGAGGCGATCGGCGAGATGATGGGGAGCGTGGACGATGCCGCCTCCGCCACCGGCCGGGTCTCCGCCGTGGTCGCGCGCACGGCGGCAGCGGCGCGCGGGATGATGGCCGGGGCCGAGCAGGTGGCGGGGGCCATTGAAAGCATCGCCGCCGTGAGCGAGGAGAGCGCGGCCGGGGCCGAGGAGGTCAATGCCTCCATGGCGGAGCAGGCCGGAAGCGCCCAGCAAATGGCGGCTGGGGCGCAGGAGTTGGCGGCTTTGGCCGAGAAGCTGGAGTCGTTGCTCGCCAACTTCGTCACCGACGAGGACGAGCAGCCCGCCAGCGAGCGGGGCACGATGCATAACCGCCGCCGCGTCTCTGATTGGCACGCCGCCTAACCGATGGTTAGTTCACAATCAGGCTGCATAATTTACTCCCCCGACTGAGGTCGGGTGGTCGCGTCGGGCCGACCGCAGTCGGGGGATCGGCCAAAATCAGTGTACATATTGCCTGTTGACAGACGATTAGGTAGAGAGAAGTCATGCGCCCGTTAGTGTTTCTGCCCGTGGCGGTCGTCAGCGCCATGCTCGTCTGGCTTTTTGGCTCGCCGTTCCTGGGGCAGGGCGGCATCCAGCCAGGCAGCGTCACCTCCGCCGCGCCGCGCCCCATCTCCGCGTCCGCCCTGCCTGGGGGTGGGGCGGCGTCGGGCGGCGCCTGGTCCGTCTGGTCCGCGTTCGGCCAGACGCCTGCCGCACGAAGCGTTCACCACGCCGCGTCATCTGGAGGGGTGACCCTGGTCATCCCGCGGTTGGCGGTGCGGGCGCCGGTGGTGGACCGAGGGGTAAATGCCCTGGGCGAGCTGCCCATCGCCGATGGGTTGGCCGTCACCCACTACACGTTCTCGGCCGGGGTGGGCGAGCGGGGAAACTACGTGGCCTACGGTCACGACGACATTCAGGGCAGCGTGTTCGTGCATCTGGGTTCCTTGCAAGCGGGTGACCCCATCGAGTTGCTCCAGGGCGGCGAGCGCTTCCTCTACCGGGTCACCGGCAGCCGCGTGGTCTGGCCTACGGATGTCGCGGTGCTCCGTCCCACTCCCTCCGCGACCATGACCCTGATCACCTGTACCCCGTACATGGTCGACACCCAGCGTATCGTGGTCAGCGCGGCGCTGGCGGGGGTCGAAGGGGTCGATTAAGGGCATCAACCTAGGCCCATTCTCTCTGGTACGAACCGCCGATCGGGTGTCGCCAATTCACTTGGGGTAATCGTGCCTCCGTGTCTACACTACCGCCGGTTGTGTAGAAGGAAGTGCGCAATGATTTGGCTTACACGGTTCGACGGTACGCGCTTCGCGCTCAATGCCGACATTATCCAGTCCATGGAGGAAACCCCGGACACGGTGATCACGATCACCAACGGGCATCACTTTGTCGTTCGTGAGCGAGCCGATGACATTCTGCGTCAGATCATCGACTTCCGCCACCAGGTACAGGTTGGCCTGGGAGAACGCGGATGAAGAAAAAGCTGGATCTGGCCACGACCCTTGGCTTCGTCTTAGCCATTGGCTCGTTGGTCGGCTCTATCGTGATGGAGCACGGCAGCCTCATGTCGTACTTCAATGTCTCCGCCGGCCTGATCGTGTTTGGCGGTAGTCTGGGCGCCGGGATGGTCGCCTTCCCCATGAGCGTGGTCAAGCGGCTGCCCAAAATGATCATGTTGTCCATGCGCGAGCCGGTGGTGGATCCAGCCGCCATCGTGCAGCAATTCGTCAAGCTGGCCGAACGCGCCCGCAAGGAAGGGCTCTTAGCCCTGGAGCAAGAGGCGCCGACCATCCTTGACCCGCTGATCCGCAAGGGCATCATGCTGGTGGTTGACGGAACTGATCCGGAAGTGGTCACCCAGGTGATGGAGATCGAAATCGCCGCCCGCGAGGCGAGGCACGAGACCGGCATCAGCATGCTGGAAGCGTTGGGCGGTTTCGCTCCCACCCTGGGGATCCTGGGCACGGTCATGGGTCTGATCCGTATTCTAGCCCACATGAGCTCGGCCAGTGAGATGGCATCCTCCATCGCTGTCGCTTTCACCGCGACTCTTTACGGCGTGGGATCAGCCAACCTGTTCTGGCTGCCCCTGGCCACGAAGCTCAAGCGCCGCTCGGCGACCGAGGCGGAAACGGCTTCCCTGATCGTGGACGGGGTGGCCGCCATTCAGGCGGGCGATAATCCGCGGATCGTCCAAGAGAAGCTGGCCGGCTATATTCTCCCCGCCAAGGGTAAGAAGGCCGCCAAGGACGCATTCGAGCAGCAATCGGCCTTGCAAAAGGCTCAATACGCCTTCAACAACAAGCAGCTCCACTCCGTCCAGCAAGGCCGTCTCGGCGTCGATTTCGCCGTCACCAACAACGCGCTGCGTGCCCAGCAGCAGTTGACTCGGGTCGCGTCGCGCAACGTGCAGAACCGCAACGTCGTCGAAGTCGG
>JANWHO010000231.1 GCA_025450375.1 Chloroflexota bacterium | reverse complement strand
TATCGAATTCCTCGGGGGAAAGGCCGTCCTCGGCGTAGGCACGCCGGAAGTCGGCGAATCTCAGGAGCAACTCGTCGACCACCCTTGGGTCCACCGGTTTGTCGATCCGCGGCACGACCGCGATGTCGCTGGCGTTGTAGCGAGCCTGCCAGTTATGAGGGGGTGAGATCACGACCTCGCCCCCGATAAACTCGCTCCAATGCATGTGATTGCGGAAGGCGGCCGAGAGCAGCCGGGGCCGGTAGCCTCGTTCGCGGAACAAGCGGTACGCCTTCTTGAACACCGCCACGCCCGCCCACTCCAGGTAGCCAGGATCGATGGTGATGTTCTCTTTCTCGACCACCGTCTTCAGCCAATCATCCAGCCGGCCCACCATGATCGTGCAGACCGGCCCCATGGCGGAGATATCCTTCCCCTCTTGCTCACGCCGCCGCAGTCCGCGCTCCATCGCCTCCGCCACCGCCAGACTCTGCGGCAGGGTGAAACAGACCGTGGCGTTGATGCTGATCCCGCGATAGGTGGCCTCCTCCATGGCGGGGATGCCCGCGCGGGTGGCCGGGATCTTGACGATCATATTCGGCGCCAGTTGGTTGAACCGCATAGCCTGATCCACGATCGCCTGTGTATCGCGATAGAACCGGGGATCGGTCTGGATGGAGAGGCGGCCATCGCGTCCGGACCCCGCATCGAAAATCGGCCTGAGCAGTTCGGCGCCCTTGATCGAGACCTCCTCGACCAACTTCCAGCCAATCTGGTCCTCGGTCGCGGTAGGCATCTCCTCGATCAGGGCCTGGATACGCGCCCGCCAGAGAGGCATCTCCTTCTTCAGGACACCGAGGACGATCACCGGGTTGCAGGTAGCGCCTACCGCCCCGTGCTCGATCGCGTAGGTCAACTCCTCGATAGAGGCGGAATCGTTCCAGAGGGAAGTCGGGGTGGTCTGGGTCATCTGGTGCAAGGGGCTCTTATACGATGTAGGCGCACTGGCCGTGGTCATCATGTCCTCCAATATGGGTCGAGTCTCGCCGGCCGCGAAGGGGTGCGGTGGAACAAGGGTTCGCCGCCGGGCGGCGACGCGAACCCGCATGGATGGAAGTATAGCGCCGTCTCGGGATCCTCTACGGATTCGCCGCTTTCCCGTGAGCGATTCCTACATCTGCTCTATCCTCTTTCTATAACCATGTCATTGAGGAGAATGTCGATGGAGATGCAAGATCTGGCAGGCAAGGTGGCGATCATTACCGGGGCCGGCTCGGGGATCGGGGAGGCGACCGCGCGGGCCCTGGCGGCGCGTGGGGTGCGCCTGGCACTGGCGGGCCGCCGGGCTGACCGCCTGCAGGCTCTGGCAGCTTCCCTGGGTGCGCGTCAGGGGCTGGCCGTGCCCACCGATGTAAGCCACGCTGAGGATGTGAGACGTCTGGTCGAGCGGACCCTGAGCCACTTTGGCCGGGTGGATATCCTCTTCGCCAATGCCGGGCAGTTCGTGCAGGGCGCGGTCGCCGATGTGGAGGTCGAACGTTTGGTCGCCCAGATCGACACCAATCTAACCGGTGTCCTGCGCTGCGTCAAAGCGGTGTTGCCGGCTATGATCGCCCAGCGATCCGGCGATATTCTGGTCACCTCCTCCATCTCCGGCCACACCGACATCGACAACGAGGCGGTCTACAGCGCCACCAAACATGCGGTGGGAACCCTGGTGAACATTCTCCGCCGCGAGGTGGCGGCGCATGGAATCCGGGTGGCCACTATCTCACCGGGCATCGTGCTGAACGAGATCTGGGGCGTCACCGACCCAGCCGCGGTGGCGGACGGGCTGGCGGCCCATCGGGGCCTCTGCTCGGAGGATGTCGCCGACTTGGTGGTACACATGCTGTCTCTGCCCGGCCGCGTGACCCTACGCGACATCGTGGCCCTGGGCCAGGGGCAGATCATCTAATCCACTTTGGCCGGCTCGGAATTGAGCGCCGATGCGACAGCCTCGTTGAACGTCATGGCCTTCCCCTCGGCCCAGGTGGCCGCGAAGGGCCGGCGCATCCCGCGTTCCAGATAGACGAGACCGCGCGGACTCATACCGGCGCGCTCGGCCAGCGCCTCTTGCGAGAGGCCGGCCAGTTCCCGATACCGGCGAAGCAGATCCCCCACCGCTTGGTGTTCTCCGGATGGCGCTCGGGCATACGCTCTCCCGCCGCGTCTCCCGCTGCCCGACGCGGCCCGCGCGGAGCAGCCGGTTTTCGCTAACCAGCATCATAGCATGATCCCCACCCTGCTTCACAACGATCCCGCAGCTACGACCAGGGTTTGAAAATAGTCGTGCGCCGAGAGTGCGGGAACTGTGCGGCGCCTGTTCATGGTCAACCGCGCCGCTGAGTATCACCGTCAACTCGAACATGGCGCGGCCAGCGAGCAGTAGCGCGCTTCGCTCAGCCGCTCTCGAAGGCACGTAGCGCATGAACCGTGACAATCTATAGGGCAGGAGAGTAGGTTCCCGATCGGCAGCGGAACGCGCGGCTGCTGAACCGGTATTCGGGCCGGCAACCGCGTGCTACTGACAGCGAGTACGGGACGACTGACACCAGTTCCGTGCTCGCTGGCCCGACCCAGAAACCAGGTTCTACACGCGGCGGGGCCGCGACGAGCGATCTCAATCCTCCGCCAGGGCCAACTCGATCTCCTCCCGCACCCAGGGATCATCCTCCTCGGAGAGCCGCCGACGGAGCGCCGCTGTCGCCTCCGGCCCGCCCAGCCGGCCCAGGGCCCAGGCGGCGTGGCCACGGACCAGCGGCGTGGCCGTGGCGAGGGCCAAGGTCAGCGC
This sequence comes from Chloroflexota bacterium, assembly GCA_025450375.1. The sequence continues at coordinate 4,914 of JANWHO010000231.1, read as the reverse complement.
GGGGATCGCCGCGCGGTCGCCGCTGTTCCCCAGGGCTACTGCTACGTTACGCTGCAAGCCCTCGCGTTTGGCCCGCTTGATCGGGCTGCCGGCGAAGCGGGCGCGGAACTCGTCCTCCGCAATCGCCAGAAGCGGGATCAGCGGCGGGAAGGCGGCATCGGCACTCGCGGCACGGAAGGGCAGGTGGTGGGCGATCTGGCCCTTGATCGCCGGTGGGCAGACCTCCTGGCAGATGTCGCACCCGACGATCCACTCGCCGATCAGCGGGCGCATCTCGCGGGGAATCGTCCCTTTGTGCTCAATGGTGAGATAGGAGATGCAGCGATTATTGTCCATCGTGTAAGGACCGGTGAGGGCGCCGGTGGGACAGGCATCCAGGCAGAGGCGGCAGGCGCCGCAGTGCTTGCGGAGCGGCGGATCGGGAGCTAGATCAAGGGTGGTCAGGATCTCGCCCAGCAGTACCCAGGAGCCGTGAGTGGGATTAATGATGTTCGTGTTCTTCCCGTACCAGCCGGTGCCCGCCCGCTGAGCCACGGCCCGATCCACGATCCGCGCCGTGTCGACCAGGGTCCGGCACTCACCGGCCCCATAGCGATCCTGCATGGCGGCCACCACGGCGGCCATTCTCTCCTTGAGGATGGGATGGTAGTCGCGGGCCCAGGCGTACCGCGCCACCTTCCCTCGCGGACCACCATCCGTGTCCGGCGCCGGCTCCTCGGTGCGGTATGAGAGGGCTACGGCCACGATCGAGCGGGCGCCCGGTAGGAGGTTCCGCGGATCGGCGGCGCAATCGGCCCGCTCGGCGTTGAACCAGGGGAGCCCGGAGAAGGCGCCCTCCGCGATCCGCTCGCGGAGAAAACGGCGCGCTTCCGCGAAGGGAGCGGCGGACGCGATCCCCACGGCGTCAAAGCCGGCCTCACGGGCCATGGCCTTGATCGTCGCGGCCAGTGCGAATCGTTGCGCGTTCATGCTCTCAGTGTCATACAATCGCACCTGGATGGCAATCTTCAGGGGAACCCGTTGTGGCCAATGGGGAAACGAGTGAATACGAAAAGAAATCCTAATAAGGGCCTGTTTGACGTCGGTGTGATCGACTAAACTAGGGGTTGGCAAGGCGCATGCCGGCGACTAGCGCCGGATATACAAGAAGGAGAATGGTGATGACCGGCGTACGAGTATTGGTTGGTACGCGCAAGGGCGCGTTCGTCCTGACCTCGGACGGGAAACGCGAACAGTGGAACGTCAGTGGCCCCCACTTTGGGGGCTGGGAGATCTACCACCTGAAGGGTTCGCCCGCCGACCCCGACCGGTTGTATGCGTCGCAGTCGAACGGCTGGTTCGGGCAGTTGATTCAGCGCTCCAGCGACGGCGGCAAGACATGGGAGCCGGTGGGTAATGAGTTCAAGTATCATGGGGTCCCCGGCACGCACCAGTGGTACGACGGTACGCAGCACCCCTGGAAGTTCGCGCGAGTCTGGCATCTGGAGCCATCGCTCACCGATCCCGACACTGTTTATGCCGGGGTGGAGGATGCCGCGTTATTCCGCTCGACCGACGCCGGGCAGACCTGGGAGGAACTCTCTGGCCTGCGCCGTCATACCACGGGGCCATCCTGGCAGCCAGGCGCCGGCGGCATGTGCTTGCACACGATCGTCCTGGATCCGAGCAATCCGGATCGGATCTTTATCGCGATCTCGGCGGCGGGCGCCTTCCGAAGCGACGACGCCGGTATGAGCTGGCAGCCGATCAACCAGGGCCTGCGGTCCCAGGGCATCCCTGACCCGAATGCCGAGGTCGGCCACTGCGTCCACCGCATCGCCATGCATCCTTCCCGCCCGGATGTGCTCTTTATGCAGAAGCACTGGGATGTCATGCGCAGCGACGACGCGGGCGAGTCGTGGCGCGAGATCAGCGGGAACTTGCCGACCGACTTCGGGTTCCCTATCGACATACACGCGCACGAGCCGGAAACCATCTACGTCGTCCCTATCAAGAGCGACTCGGAGCATTACCCGCCCGATGGAAAGCTGCGCGTATACCGTAGCCGGACTGGCGGCAACGAGTGGGAGGCGCTCACCAACGGTCTGCCACAGAGCGACTGCTATGTGAACGTGTTGCGCGACGCCATGGCTGTTGATTCACTCGATTCATGCGGTGTGTATTTCGGTACCACCGGCGGGCAAGTCTACGCCTCGGCCGACGCGGGCGACACCTGGGCTCCCATCGTCCGGGACCTCCCGGCGGTGCTGTCCGTTGAAGTCCAGACCCTCCAATGATCCGCGTCGTACTTCCCGCGCACTTGAAGACGTTGGCGCGCGTCGATGGCGCGGTGGAGCTCCAGGTTGAGAGCCCCGCTACCCTCCGCTCGGTGCTCGACGCGCTCGAGGCCCGCTATCCGGTGCTGCGCGGGACGATCCGCGACCATGACACCCTGCGCCGCCGCCCGTTCGTGCGCTTCTTCGCCTGCGCGGAGGATCTGTCCCATGAGTTGCAGGACGATCCGCTCCCCGACGCGGTCACGAGGGGGACCGAGCCGTTGCTGGTCGTGGGAGCCATGGCCGGCGGTTAGGGCCGGAGGCGGGGTGGGGCGGGAGACGGTACATGGCGGCATACGCGCGTAGCCGGCGGCTCGCCCTGATCTGCCTGATGGTTGGTGTCCTGCCGCGAGTCGCCCCGATCGCGGCCCGCGCGGAAATCAGCATCGCGGCGCCGGCCACCGGCCTGCGGCTGAGCGTGGATGCGCGGGGCGTTTACACCATCACGGCCCGGCGCCCTGCCTGGACATTTTCCGGCGCGATTGGCCGGCCCCTGAGCAATCTGAACACGCAGGCGGGCAGTGACCACCTTGGCCGCTACACGGAAGTCAGCGTCTCCTACGGCGGGGCTGCCTCGCTACGCGCGGGGATCCGCCTCTATGCCACGCGCGCGGCGGTGTTGTTCACCCTGCGCTATCTGGCCCCGAACGCCGCTCCGGTCCGATTCCCCGTGCTGAGCACCTACCCACGTGACCTGTTTCACCTCACCTATAACGGCCACTTTGCCATCTACAACTTCCACGTCTTGAGCCCGGCCAGCCCCTGGCTCTGGTTCAATCGGCGGGACGACGCCTTCTTGCTCTCTCCGGCCGCGAACTTTCTCAGCGCCCAGACCACCCTAGGACCAAACGGCGCCCTGTCCAGCGGGATAGATCCCGCGATCACCCTTCTACCCCGGGGATTCACCCAACGAACCCTGCTCGTGGTCGGGCACGGGATCAACGCGGTGTATGACGCCTGGGGGCAGGCGATGACCCGTCTCCAGGGAAAGAAGCGGCCTGCCAACGAGGCTACGACCGAGCTGAAGTATCTGGGCTACTGGACCGACGCGGGCGCCGCCTATTATTACCACTATGATCGCTCACGAGGGTATGCCGGCACCTTACTGGCGGTGCGTCAGGAGTTCCAGCGGCTGCGCATTCCGCTGGGCTACCTGCAGCTCGATAGCTGGTGGTATCCGAAAGGCTCCTCGGCCACCTGGCAGGGAAGCGGATTTCTACGCGGCGGTATCTACCGCTATGTCGCCGCGCCGGCGCTCTTTCCCCAGGATCTCGCCGGCTTCCAGCACCAGGTGGGGTTGCCGCTCGTCGTGCATGCCCGCTGGATTGATCCCAGCAGCCCCTACCACCAGCAGTATCGCATGTCGGGGAACGTGATCACGGACCCGCGCTATTGGCAACAGACCGCGGCCTATCTGGGTCAGGCCGGGGTGATCGCCTATGAGCAGGACTGGCTGGGCAGCTTCGCCCACGCGGCCACGAATCTGAGCGATCCGGCTGCCTTTCTCGACAACATGGCCGCAGCCACCCAGGCACGGGGGATTAGCTTGCAGTACTGCATGCCCCTCCCGGAAGATCTGCTGCAGAGTACGCGGTATGGCAACCTGCTGACCGCGCGGGTGAGTGACGACCACTTCAAGCCGAGCCATTGGACCAGTGCCCTGTACGATTCGCGGCTGGCTGGCGCCCTCGGGGTGTGGCCGTGGACCGATGTGTTCATGAGTAACGAGACGGATAACCTCTTGCTCTCGAACCTCTCGGCCGGCATCGTAGGCGTGGGCGATCCGCTCGGCACGATTAACGCGGCGAACCTGACCAAAGTGATGCGCGGCGATGGAGTTCTGGTGAAGCCGGACGCGCCGCTGGCGCCGACCGATCCTACCTATTTCGCCGATGCCGCCGGGATCGATCAACCAATGGTGGCCTTTACCTTTACCGATCATGGGACGGCCAGGACGCTTTATGTCTTCGCCTATCGGCGCCGGACTGCCTCGGTCGCGACCTTTCGCCCGGCGGATCTGGGCCTTCCCTGCCGCATGTATGTCTATAACTATTTCCGCCGCGCCGGCCGGGTACTGGCGCCGGGAGCGACCTTTCACGACACCGTAGCGAGCGGCTCCTACTATATCGCGGCCCCAATTGGCCGATCCGGAATGGCGCTCCTGGGCGATCTTGGCCGCTTCGTCTCCATGGGCAGGCAACGCATCACTCAGCTCAGCGATACGGGTCGGATCCACGCCATGGTCACCTTCGGCGCCGGCGAGGACCGCGTGGTGCTCTCGGGTTTCGCGCCCAGGGCACCGCTGCTATCCGCGCGGGAGGGTCGGATCGGTGTCGTTTCCTATGACCGCTCGACGCATATCTTTCAGGCGCCGGTGTCACCGGGTCCCAGCGGATCGGCGGTGCTGGTGATCAGCGAGCCGGCCACTTGATCAAGCCGGCGATCGTGATCGGCCGTCCGGCGCCGAATGAGTGGTTCGCGGCAATGCCTCCGTGTACATCCGCGATCGCGAACCAAGGCCAACCACGGCGTATCGTTTCACGGTTCTACGCCCTTTCAGTTCCCTGCCAGTCACGGGCGGGCGAAGGCCGCCGCGTGC
>JANWHO010000230.1 GCA_025450375.1 Chloroflexota bacterium | reverse complement strand
GTAGCGCGCGAAGGCGCCTTCCCCGCCTTTGTCCTGGAAATCGTCTCCCCGGAGTCCACCCGTCGCGATAAGCACGACAAGGCGCGGCTGTATGGCCTACTCGGGGCCCGGGAGTACGCGATTTTCGATCCTCTGGGAGCGGACGGGCGGCAGCTTTGGGGTTTTCACCGCACCGCGGGTGATGCGTGGGTTCGCTGGCCGGCCGAGGCGGGCGGCACCTTGCGCAGCGAGGTGCTGGGGTTGCGTCTGGAGGCGGCGGGATCGTTGCTTCGTCTCCGCGATAACAATGGAACGTTGCTCCCGACCGCATCCGAGATGAACCCCGCTTGACCAGGGCCGAAAAAGCGCGCGTCGCGGCGGAAGTCCGGATCGCGGCTCTGGAAGCTGAGTTGCGACGCCTGCGCGAGGGACGATAGGCATCCGACCGAGCGAGGTCGTGCATGTTCCAGGAAGATAGCCGTGTTCCTGGATCCCGCGTCCGTTTCACCTCAGGAGCGTAGTGGATCGTAATCAGGTTGCGGCGAGAGGATGGTTAGCCCGCCATCTACCATGAGGTTCTGACCATTTATCCAACTCGCGGCGTCGGAGGCCAGGAACGCCACCGCGGCCGCGATATCCAGCGGCGTACCGATACGCCCCGTGGGATTGGCGTGCCGCTCGGCTTCCAGTACCCCTGGCCGAGCGAGCGCGGTCGCGTTGAGCGCCGTGGGCACCGTGCTAGGACCGACCGCGTTCACGGTGATCCCGTGCTGTCCAAGCTCCGCGGCCAGGGCTTGGGTCAGCATGGCCAGGCTCGCTTTGCTCACGCAATAGGCGCCCATGCCTCGGATCACCCGGATGCTGCCGGTGGAGGTGATGTTGACGATCCGACCCCAACCATTGGCCACCATATCCGGCGCCGTCTCGCGGGCGCAGAGGAACGCACCCTTTACGTTGGTATCAAGCATGGCATCCCAGGCTTCCTCGGTGCAATCAAGCAAGCTACCCCAGGAGCCGATGCCGGCGTTGTTTATCAGGATCTCGGGCGCGCCGAAAGCTGCTCGCGCCTCGCGGATCATTGCCCGTACCTGCCCTTGGCGCCGCACATCACAGCATAGTGCCATGGCTGGGGAGCCCAACTTGGCCAGTGCGTCGAGCGTTTCCCGCACCGGCGGCCCGGGCTCCAGATAACTCACGACAATCCGTGCCCCCCGGCGAGCCAATTCCAGGGCAATGCCGCGCCCAAGCCCCTGGCAACCGCCCGTGACCAGGGCAATACGTCCACCGAGACCCATGACGTATCCTTTCCGACGTGGTAGCCGGGGCGCTTATTTTACTACCGGGCCACCACGCGCCTGCAAGCCGGCAACCACCAGGATGATCGCTACAAAGATATACTGATACAGCGCGGGCAAGCCCACCAGCACGATCAAATCGTTGATCACGCCGATGATCAGAGCGCCCAACGCGGCGCCCACGATAGTGCCGCGTCCGCCGGTGAAGGGGATGCCGCCCAGAATCACGGCGGCGATCGCCTGTAACGAGTAGCCGTCACCACTGTTCGGATAAATGGAATCCTGCCAGCCGGCTATCATAATCCCGGCCAGGGCGGCGAGAAGGCTTGAAATAGCGAAGACGCTGATCTTGAGCGCCGGCACATTCAGGCCCACGGCGCGAGCGGCGTCCTCGTTCGAGCCGATACTCTTCATCCAGGCTCCAACGGGCGTGTAGGTGAGCATGATCTGGGCGATAATGACCACGGCAAAGCTGATGATGATCAGATTGGAGACGCTGAAGGTATCAGAGGCGATGCCGAGAAAGGTAAACTCGCGGGGAGGCTGAACGGCATCGGGCGAGATATAGTTGCCGCTGTTGAAGAGGCGCGCTACCCCCTTGAATCCCCAATAAACTCCAAGGGTAACGATAAACGACGGGATCCGGGCCACCGTAACCAACAAGCCCGCGCCGATGCCGATGCCTATGCCAGCCAGGAGCGTGATAAGCATGGCCAGGCCCGATGGCATGCCGCTGAAGACGTAAAGGGCGGCAGCCAGCATGCCGGAACTGGACAGGACGCTCTCCACGCCCAGATCGATCATCCCCAGCATGACCACCAGCGATTCTCCGACCGCCAACACGACTAGGAAACTGGTGCTGATGAGCAGGGCGTTGATATTGCCTCGGCTCAAGAAGCTGGGAGCGATTATGCGGGCGACGATAAAGGTGACCACCAAGAAAATCAGGGGCCGGCGGACGCTTCCCGCATCGCCAACGATCACCTTCAAGACGCCGACCAATCGGTGAATCGGGGCCGGGGGTGCGTCTGCTTGCGCCATCGCTCAACGATCCTGCCGTGAGCTGTCGAACATGATGTGTACCAGATCGCTGATTTGCAAGCCCGTATTCGCAACCACCTCACGGATACGTCCGTGGAAGAACACCACCACCCGATCCGATACCTCAAGCACGTCTTCGAGCCGGTGAGTGACCAGGACCACGGTCTTGCCGTGCTCCTTCAGATTGAGAATCGTCCGCAAGATATCTTGCACCTTGTTCACCGAGATCGCGGCGGTCGGCTCGTCCATCAGGATGATGTCTCGATCGAAGAGCAGGGCACGGCCTATGGCTACCGCTTGCTGCTCGCCTCCAGAGAGATGGCCGAGCACATCAGTGGGTTTCACTTTCACTTTCAGCTTGATCAGAATCTCCGCGGCCGCTCGTTGCATTTCCTTTTTATCCAGAAAGATGCCGAACCGCCTCAATTCCTCGCCCAGAAAGAGATTCTCGGAAACCTTCAGATCGGGGGCCAGGCGCAGGTTCTGGTGGATCATTTCCATGCGCAATTTATGGCGCGATTCCTGGGGTGAACTGATGGTTACCGGGTGGCCTCTATAGAGGAACTGGCCTGAATCGGCATGATGATAGCCGGTAAGGAGGGAGAGAAAGGTGGATTTGCCGGCGCCGTTGTCACCGATGATGCTCACGATTTCGCGCGGAAAGATATCCAGGTCCACGTTGTCCACGGCCCGAACCGGCCCAAATGTCTTCACCAGGTGCCGGACGGCGAGCACCGGTATCGGCGTGGTAGCGCTTGTGAGTGGCTCGGCTTCCGGCACTTGCATACTCCCCTAGCCCCTGTGGTTCAGTCTTGCCACGGATCATTCCATACTTACGCGACATCGCTCCCGCTACGTTTAGCGGGAGCGATGTCGCGCCCGCCTCAGTGAACGGTAAGTGACTTGCCCTGACCGTAAGGGAGGCCCGGAATCACGTGGGGGGTGCCCCAGGCGGCGATTCCCGCCACGTTCTTCTTGGTCACCACGGTCATGGGAATAATCACATATCCCTGGGGAAACTTGTTGGCCGCTGGCTTTGTTTTGTTCCCAAGGTAATTACTCATCGCTTCCACCGACCAGACAGCCTCCAGGTACGGCGAATGGGTAACGCTGTCAAGCTGCGTCCCAGCCTTGATTGCCGCCATGGTTTCCGGTTGCGCGTCGGCGCCGATCACGTACGTGCCTTTGCCGGCGGTGATCCCCTGATCTTTAAGGGCCGTGATCGCGCCCAGGGCCATGGCGTCATTGCCGCAGACGATCAACTGGATGTCGCGCGTCTTAGCAAGCAACTCCGAGATCTGTGTTTGGGCCACGGAAGTCATGAAGTTCGCCGATTGGTTGTAGACTACCTTCGCCGACCCGTTTTTAATATACGGCTTTAGCGCGTTCATCTCGCCCGTTAGCCGATCGACGGCTGTGCTGGCGCCGAGCGTACCTTCTAGAATCGCCACATGCCAGGGCTTGGGCACATGGTTGGCGGCCAGATACTTCATCGCATAGTCAGTCTGTTCCTGGCCTAGCTGCACATCCTTGTCACCGATAAAGGCAATCCGAGCCGCGTTATTGGAAACATCACGGTCGATGGTGATCACCGGGATGCCCTTGCTCATCGCCTGCTGCGCGGCGTGCGTAACCGATTCCTGGACCGGATTGAGAATGATCCCCTGGGCGCCGTTTGCCAGTGCCTCGTTAATGTCGGTGATCTCGGTCGATGCCGAATTATTGGCGCTGACGATCTTGATGTCCAGGTTTGGATACAACTTGGCTGCCGCCGTGACTCCCTGGGCCATGGGGGCGAAGTAGGGGTAGGTGAAGCCGGTGAAAATGAAGTAGACCAGCTTCGCGCTGTGGGGTCGCGCCGCATGGGTGGCGTTGCCGCCGACGCCCGCGAGGACGAGGGCCAGTGTAGTGCCAGCCATCGCCAATGTCTTCCGAAGTCGTGTGCTGGATGATTGCCTGTTCATGCGCCGATACGCTCCCTTCATGGTTCGGGAATCGCTATACCAGTGCGAGGAAAATCAGCGTGGTCGATGCCCCCTGTATCCTGCTAGGCATAAATACCGCGCATGAGGCCATCGTCCGCGCGCCGGGGTCGCTACCGGACTGATATGCGGGAATCCACATCACCCCCTTCCTCTGCCGGGCTGTCATTGACTCAGCATGGATCTCGGTGTTCTCGGATTGCCACGTACCGCGCCCGCTGTTCAGGGCGTATACCTTGGCAGGGCACATCCTACCTCAACTATAACCTTATAGTCAAGCACTGCCACGGCGGACCAGCGTGCATGTCACGTCTACGGTGGTCCGGCAATGAGGGTCCTGGAGCGCTAGCAGTAGCAGCGAGGCGGCCTCGGTGCCGATTTGGCGCGAGGGTTGGTCGATCGTGGTCAACGGCGGCACGCTCCAGGCCGCCTCCTCAATATTGTCGAAACCAACGAGGGCAATCTGATCGGGAATGGCGATGTCCCGTTCCCGCAACAGCGAAAGCGCGCCCAGCGCCATCAGATCGTTGGCGGCAAAGACGGCATCGGGAGGATCCGGCCGGGCCAGGAGGCGTTCCATGGCTCGATGCCCCTCCGGAAACAAATAGTCGCCTACCACCTCGGCGTGCCAGGCCAGGCCCAGATCAGTCAGGGCACGCCGGTAGCCTGCTTGCCGTTGCATGGCGGATGGGTGATCGCTCGGGCCGCTGATGTGGGCGATACGCCGCCGCCCCTGCTCGATCAGATAAGTGGTGGCCGCGTGGGCGGCGGGAAAGTTGTTCAAGCGTACGCTCGGCGCCGCACATGATTCTTGCAGGTCGGTGATGAAGACAATTGGACGACCGCCCAGATAGTGCAGTACATCGGCTGCTTGCAGATGATGGATGTCGGCGATGGCGCCGGCCATTCGTTCATGACGGACCGCCTCGATGCTGCGTTGCTCTCCCTCCGCCGTGCCGTCGCTATCGAGCACGACCAGATAGTAGCCCTGGGCGGCCAGCCGCCGCTGCGCCGCGCGCGCGATTCCCGCGTAGTAGACATTAGCCAGATTGGTAATTGCCAGAGCGATCAGGCTGTTCTCGCCACGACGCAAGCCGCGGGCGCGGGGGTCGGGCCGGTAACCGCGTTGCCGGGCCACCCGGAGGATCCGTTCTCTTAAGTCCGGCGAGATCTCCTCGGGCCGATTGAATGCGTGCGAGACCGCTGAGACGGAGACACCCACCTCACGGGCAATGTCGTGAATAGTCGGTAGCTTACTCATGGTCTTTTCGTTCACCGCCGGATCATCGCCACCGCCATGGCAGCAATCCCCTCCTCGCGCCCGATGAAGCCCAGCCCCTCGTTGGTAGTGGCCTTCACGCTTACCCGCTCCTGGTCGATGTTGAGGGCGGCGGCGATGTGGGCCCGGATCGCCGGTACCTGGGGGGCAACCCGAGGGCGCTCGGCCACCACCGTGCTGTCCACGTTCACCACCCGCCAGCCGTGGTCGGTGAGCAGGCCGGCCACGCGGGCCAGCAAAAGGGTGCTGGCGATCCCCGCGTAATCAGGGTCTCCGGGGGGGAAATGGTGCCCGATATCGCCCAGGGCCGCCGCGCCCAGGAGAGCATCGCAGATCGCGTGCAGGAGCACATCGGCATCCGAATGACCATCCAGGCCGCGCTCGTGAAGGAACTCGACCCCGCCGAGAAAAAGGGGGCGGCCCTCGGCGAACGGATGTACATCATAGCCCATGCCCACCCGGATCTCCGGGATCGCCGGCTCACTCATGCCGTTTCCTCCTCCATCCGCGCCGCCCACAGGGCACGCACCAGCGCCAGGTCGGCTGGAGTGCTTACTTTGAGATTGTCCTGCTCGCCGGGAAAGACGTAGACCGGCAGGCCCGCCATCTCCATCACCGCCGCGTCATCCGTACAGCCGGCGCGGGCGGCGCCTACCCGCGCGTATGCCTGGCGGAGTAGGGATCCGGCGAACACCTGGGGGGTCTGGGCGCCCCGAAGGGCGGTTCGGTCGAGGGTGCTCCGCACTCGCTCATCCTGGTCCACCACCTTGATCGTATCGGTGATCGGAATCGCCGCCAGCGCCGCTCCATGAGCCTGGGCCGCCGCCACCCCGCGTTCCAGGGTTTCCTGGCGGACCAGCGGACGGGCTCCATCGTGGATCAGGATGATCGAGTGCGGACCCAGGGCCTCCAGCCCACAATACACGGAGTCCTGGCGGGTGGCGCCGCCCGCCACCCAACGGTCTACCCGCGACCAGGGCGGATCCCCAGGCAATTCAGCGGCGCGGCGGAGAGTATCGGGGCCGCCCACCACCACCAGCTCCGCCAGGGCCGGCAGCGCGACGATGGCGGCGATGGTTCGGGCGAGCAGGGGCTGGCCACCGAGATCGACCCAGAGCTTGTCGGCGCCGCCCATCCGCAGGCTGCTTCCCGCCGCGACGATAATAGCGCCGACCTTCGCCGGACCGCTCTCCACGATCAGCGGCCGTTCCCGTGCGCCTTTGGATGGGCGAAGATCATGCGTCCTGCCACCGTTTGCAGCACACGGGTGACGATAATATCCACGTCACGATTGAGGAATCGCTGCCCATCCTCGACCACGATCATCGTCCCGTCGTCGAGATACCCTACCCCCTGGTTGATCTCCTTGCCCTGCTGGATGATGTGGACCGCCATCTCCTCGCCCGGCAGCACCACCGGCTTTACCGCGTTGGCCAGTTGATTGACGTTGAGCACCAGCACCCCCTGCAGTTCGGCCACCCGGTTAAGATTGAAGTCGTTGGTGATGATCGCGCAGCCGCGGCTCTTGGCGATCTGCACCAGCTTCCCATCCACCTCGGCGATATCCTTCGCGTCGAGATCGAGCACGCTGACCGGGGTGGTCGAGTCCTTGCTCATCCGGTTGAGCATATCCAGGCCCCGCCGGCCCCGGTTGCGGCGCAACAGATCGGGGGAATCGGCGATGTGTTGCAGTTCATCCAGGATGAAGCGCGGCACCACCAACTCGCCGCTGATGAAGCCGGTGGCGCTGATGTCGGCGATCCGCCCATCGATAATGGCGCTGGTGTCGAGGAGAACCCGCTGATGCACCGGGGCCGCGGGCTCGATGGCGGGGGGGGCGAGGGGCGCCGCGCGGGTAGCCAGGAGGGTGCGCAGGTCGGCCCGCCGGCCAAGCGCCACCTGCGTAAACAACGCCGTCATCACCACCAAGGCCACCAAGGGAAGCCATATGCCGGCGGGGTAGGGGAGATGGGAGAGTGGAAAGGCTAGAAAGGCGCCCAGGATCAGCCCCAGTCCGAGTCCGAGAGTGCCTACCGCGAGATCCGCTATCGGAGCCTCGTGCAGCAGGCGATCCGCGCGAGCCAGTGGAGCGCCCGGCAGCAGTGATGGCACCGCCAGCGCCACCACGAAGAGGACCAACGCCGCCAGGACATCCAGATTGGCGGTATGGCTGGGGAAGGCATCGATCAGTGCCCAAACAATGGCGGCGGGAATGGCTGCTACCAGAACGCGCAGCGGGATGCTGGAACCCATCAGGCTCGGCCTTCCAGGGCGCGGCCAGCCATCCCCGCTGCGATGCGTCGCGTGGCCGAGCCGGCTCGCGCGAGCGCCTGGTAGCGAGGTATGCGGTAGCGACCGGTCAGGCATGTCGCGTGATGGGGAACCATAGGGAGGAGGCAACCGTTCCGCTTCGACCGGCAGAGAGACAAACCAACCAGATAAGGACTGCCGGCTGCAATTCATCTTCTGTTCATGAGCCGATACCATCAGTGTAGCATGAGGGCGGAATACCCGTAAAGCGCCTTCAAGAGGTGCATCAATGCCTTCGGCTAGGAGACGGGTGGATTGAACATGCTATAGTAAGGGCGGCGCACGATTGTGTCCCCTGCTGGATGGTCGCGGTAGTGTGTGGGACCTCCGGTGCCGCGGGACCGAGCGCGGGAGAGGTGTGCGTGGCGCCCGATACGGCCCGATTCGTGGTTCATGTGCTGGGCTTCGCGGCCTTCTTCTGGCATGGTCTGTACGTGCTCACCCGCGGCGATGGCGGACGGGTAGCGCGCCTCACCGGCATCACGGCCGTGGCCACCGCCGCCCTCTTCGGCTTCGGCGGTCTCCTGGAGGCGCTCAGCTCGGCGCCCCACGGCACCAGAGCTATCCTCGACCGCGCGCAATGGTGGGCCTCGGTGGCCCCGGCCGCGCTCTGGCTGCACCTGAGCTTCCTTCTGGGCGGAACCCTGGAGCCCCGGCGACAGCGGCTGGTCCTTCAGGTTGCCTATGGGCTGGCGGCGGTCTTGATCGGGCTGGGAACCTTTACCGATCTCATCCGCCGCTATCCCGCGCGGGGGGCCCTGGACGCGGTCGGCCCGCTCTATATCATCTACATACTCTTCCTGCTGACCTGCGCCGGTCTTGCCCTGACCAATCTTCTGCGCCTGTCGTTCCGCGATCGGACGATTGCCCGCATCGTAACGCGCATGTTGATCGCCGGCGCGGCCTGTTTCCTGGGTGGGGTCGCTTCCTTTGCTCTGTTCGAGTTTCAGGCCACGGCTTGGAGCGAACTGCCTGCCTGGCTGCTGCTGCTCGCGGGGCTGGGCGCCGTGGGCGGAACGGTCGGCATTCAGAGCAACTTGCTGATCGGTACCGATGTGCGGCGTGACTTCCTCTACAACGTCACCGGTCTGGCTTTGCTGCTGCTGCCCTATTTGGCGGCAAGCGCGGCAATGATCGGCTTCGATGGCATGCGCCCCCGCTTGCTTGTCCTCGTGCTGACCGCCCTGATCACCGCGAGCTATACCCTCCAGGGCCAGGCCGGCAAGTGGCTGGACGCGGCCTTCTTCACCCCGGCCGTGCGGGAGGAGCGCGCCTCCGCTCGCGCCTACGTGGAGGCGCTGGCCACGCAGCCGGTTGGGCCAAGCCCGGAGTTGGCGACCCGCAAGTCGTTCGACGATGCGGTGCGCCGCGCCCTCACCCATCTCTCCGACCCCACCAAGCTGGCTACGTCGCCCTTGCTCAATCTCCGGACGGTAGGACGCGGGGTTGAGGAGCAGGGGCTGGAGGAGAATCGGTTGAATCGGGCGGCGGTCCTGCGGGAGACCTTGATCGATCTGCTCAGCGGACTCAAGCCGGCCGCGGGCGCCGGCGGGGTGACCGGAGAGGCGTCCCGTTACTATAACTGCCTCTATTTCCCCTATGCGCGCGGGGTCAGCCGGCGGCGCGCGCCCACTATCCTGCGCCAGTTGCAAGAACGACGACAGCGCGAGGGAGGGGCGCCCACGGATACCGAGCGAGTCGTTCACTGGCTCCTTCAGGTCGATGAGGACACTTTTTACAAGTGGCAGCGGCGCGGTTCCGACACCGTCGCCGCCGCGCTCCGTGAGCGCGAGGTCACCGCGGGCGGCGTAGTGCCGGCGTAGGCAGGCGAAGGCCGCCGCCAGTCCTCCTCTTTGCTCCGCTGATTGGCGCGCCCTCTGGTCGCGGCAGGCGCCCAGGCAGTTTCGTACAGTGATTTACCTGTCCGTGGCAGCACCTTCGGTGGTGTACTGCTCCCATGCCGCCAGAAGGACTGGAGAGCGGAGGGGAGTCGTAGCCATGAATTGCCCGAACTGTGGTGATGTAGGCCAGCCGGGACCAGTGTCGTGCC
>JANWHO010000229.1 GCA_025450375.1 Chloroflexota bacterium | reverse complement strand
GGTGATTCCAGGACACCCCCAAGGGATACCCAGCCACCCCTGGAGGCGCCATCCCACCAGCGGTGCCACCTTGCGCGGTCCGTTCCAACCACGAAGTTGTCGAGCCGATTGGCCGACCAGGCAACGGCTTTCGGCGGCGACTCCAGCACGCCGCCCAGCGACTCCCAGCCGCCCCAGGCCGCGCCATCCCACCAACGGTGCCACAGAGCGTGGTCCTCGCCCAGGCCGAAAACGTCCAGCCGATTGGGCTCCCAGGACACGGCGCAGACTGGTGAAGTGAGCACCCCACCGAGGGACTCCCAGCCACCCCAGGCCGCACCGTCCCACCAGCGGTGCCATAACGCGTGATCGGTCCCGAGGGCAAACACGTCGAGGCGGTTAGTGCCCCAGGAGACGACCTCGGGCGGGGAGGTGAGCACGCCGCCCAGCGACTCCCAGCCACCCCAGGCCGCGCCGTCCCACCAGCGGTGCCATAAGGCGCTATCCGTCCCCACGACGAAGATGTCGAGTCGGTTCGGCCCCCAGGCTACTACACGGGGCGGCGATTCGAGGACACCGCCGAGCGACTCCCACCCACCCCAACTCGCCGGGTCCAGCAACGGGAACGGGTTATCGTTCGGGAGGTTGACCGGCGTGCCGGCAGGGAAGTGCCGCTGCAGCAGCGCGGCGAAAGGGCCGAAGGCGTCCGCTGCGTTGGTGAGACGTTGATAGGTTTGCTGCAGGGTCGTCCCGCCTGCCTGGACTATCCGCGCCAGGCTGATGTGGAGCTGGTAGCGCAGGTAGTTGAGGAAGAGAGTCGCGCAGCCAATGGACACGAAGTTGCGATCAGTCGACTCCGTGTTCGTGACCCAGTCCGGGCGGGGGCTGTTCAGCCAGCTTGATGCCGAGGCGAAGCCGTCAAGTTCCGCCGGGTATCGCTGAGTGGCGAGTACCCGCGAGAGGCCCTCCCCTGCGCTGGCGCCGCAGTTCCACCCCGCGGCTTGGTCGGCCATGAACACTTCGTCTGCCTCGGCCACGACAAGCATCCTGACGAGGTTGGCATCGGTCCCGGAGAAGGCGTCACATGACATCGTGGTGGCCGCGCAATTCGCATGGCTGGCGCCACCAGTACCAGGGACGATATTGACGACGAATGGGAGGCCGGATAGGTTGATGTTGCCAAAGTACCCCTGAAGCTGGGCGTAGTCCTGCTCGCACGTCGCCAGCACCGCGTCGGCAAGCGTCGGGCCGTTGGACCCCAGGCTGTTGTCATAGTTGACAATGAAATGGGCGGTGCTACCGCGGTTTGTCGTCAGGCCGGCCGCGGGCATGGCCCCGACCTGTTTGCCCTCGAGTATAAAGACATGCGGTAGCTGCCCTGCTTGTTGGTTCGCCATGCTGACCTTCTCCTGATCGCTTAGATGCTGCCGTACAATGGACTCGGGAGCGTGGTCTTTTCCGAGCCGGGTGCGGCGCCTGAAGACGCGGACTTGTACTTTCCCAGCCCATCTCGGCCAGTCCCGGCCTTTCCACCTTGGCGCTACTGACCGTATCGGTAAAGAAGGCGCTCCCATGCCGCGGGCTGGAGCGCGTCTATCAGGAGGGTAAGGTTTTGGTCAATCGGCGAAACTCTGATCTAGTCGGCAAGGGTGGAAACGGTCCCTCCGTGCCCGTCCCATCCACCCTTCCCGCAGAATACACCGTGTGTCAAGCCCTAATTGTGTCTATGGGTCAGATTGCGCGAATCTGAAGGGCGCGCCAGGATTCTGGTGGGTCAGATCCAGGTAGAGTAAGAGATAGGGCCGGCTTCAGAGTATCTCTTTACAACCCGCGACAAACTACGCTATTGGCGCGGGATCCAAGAACCCGCCCCGTTCAGGCCGTAATGTCCCGCGCGCGCACCGCGCCCAGCATGAGGACGATCGCGATAGTCGCGTAGATGGCGAGGGCGAGGAGCGACTGGCCGGCGTTCGGCGCGTTCGGACTGGGATTGGCAAGGCTGGTACCGGGCACCAGTTGACTCCACACCACTTGCGTGATCATGTCGTTGGCGTAGACCACGGGAAAATGGTCCGCGATGGTTTTCCAGGTGCCGCCAAGGTCCCCGAGGATCCTTTGGAGTACGAACTGGGCCAGCGTGGAACCGATGCCGACCCCGATCCCCACCGCCGCCGAGCGGAATATTACCGCCGACACGTAGGCGATCAGGAGGAAGAAGGCGGAGACGTACCACGCGGTAATCAGGCCCTTCACGAGAACGATCAGGAAGTCCCCGCTCAACACGCCCGAGGTGAACACGTCGTTACCGGTGAGCAGCGACACCACGATCCCCGCTACGCTCGCCACGACCAGGATGGCCAGGAGCGCGACCGCGAGCGCGACCAACAGTACCGCGAGGGCGGCAAGAACGTGGGTAATCCGGTGGGGCCGGCGGGTGAGGACCGCGCGAATGGTCCCCCAGCCATACTCATTTCCGGCCCAGCTTCCGCCCAAGACCGGCCAGAAGAAGGGGGCGAAAAAGGAACAAAACGAGAGAGCGGCCAGCCATCCGCGAGGGAGGAAGAGATTGGGCCGCCCGTCTCCGCGAGTCGCCTGGCCCCAGAAGGCCAGGATGGTCAGGGCCAGAATCAAGGCCAGGATGACCCAGGGCATCCTGCGCTTCCGCAGCTTGAGCCATTCAAAGGATAGAAACGCGGTCATCGTGCCTCTCCTGTCACATCCAAGAAATACTGTTCCAGGCTCTGTTCCTGGGGCTTAAGGCCGGAGACATAGAGGCTGTTCTCGGCCAGGAGCTTGGTGATCGCGGCGGCGGCATCCAGCGGGGCCGACACCACCAGGCGGTCCGCCTGGCGGACAATCCCTCGCACCCAGGGAACGCCGCTCAGAAGGCGTGTCGCCTCCTCAAGAGGCTCGACCCTCACCTCCAGCGCCTCTCCGCGCCCCAGCAGATCGCCGACTCGTCCCTGGACCACCACCTTGCCGCGGTTCATGATCGCGATCCGGTCGCAGATGTGCTCGATTTCATGGAGGACGTGGCTGGAGATCAGTACCGTATGTCCCTCGCCTTTCAGGCGCTTCATCAGAGCGCGCATCTCGACGATCCCCGCCGGATCGAGCCCGTTCGCCGGTTCATCCAGAATCAGCAAATCCGGCCCGTGCAGGAGGGCCGCCCCCACGGCCAGCCGTTGCTTCATCCCCAGGGAGTAGGTGGAGAAGCGGCGCGACGCGGCCCCGGTCAGGTCGACCAGATCGAGAAGGGCCGGGATGCCGGCCTCGCCGATCCCGCCCAGCCGCGCGAAGGCCCGAAGGTTGTCCGTGCCCGAGAGATAAGGATAGAAGGTGGGATTCTCAATCAACGCCCCGGTATTGGCGAGAATGGCCGGCAAATCGGTATCGATGCTCATCCCCAGCAGGCGCGCCGTCCCCGAGGTGGGGCGGACCAGCCCCAGCAGCATTCGCATGGTAGTCGTCTTGCCCGCCCCGTTGGGACCAAGAAAGCCGAAGATTTCGCCCCGTTCCACCAAGAGATTCAAATGATCGACCGCTACCATCTTGCCATAGCTTTTGGTCAGTTCGGTGGTCTCGATAGCGGGTCCGTCGGCGGCGGACCGCGATCTCGGCGTCGATCCCGCTGGCTGTTCCGTCGCGGGATCGGTCACGCCATCCGGTGCGTACTCCTGTATCGTTGGTGCCATGTGCTCCCCCCTCATGATTCCCTGCCAACCGGCAGCCCTGTAGTGAGCATAGGTTGAGAATGCCTCGTGGGTATGCCCGGCCGGTAACGCTTCGGTGGCGAAAGTGTGGCGAAAGTGAAACAAGCCACCGGAACCGCCGGGGACGCGCGGCCCCTCCATGGCTCATGTCACCGCCGAGGGCCAGGTTGTGACGGCTCGTGCTCCAGGGCCAGCCGGATCAGCGCTGATACCACGCCGATCACAACTACCGTGAAGCCCGTTTCCCGCCAGGCATGGAGGTACTTGAGTACAATTGGGGTGAACCACTTATTGTAGAGTCACGAGGTTTATTGATGCGCGGGCGAATCGCGGTTCTCCTCCTTGCCATGATGCTCGCTTTCCTTGGCGGTGCCGGACAGGCACCCGCCGCCGGCGAGCAGGCCGCCATCGCCTGTCGCGCCCTGGGCTATACGGTTACCTTGCCGTCAAGCTGGCCGGCAACCGGGCTTTCCTGCTCCCCGCATCTGACCATTGCTGGGCCAAACCATCTGTCATCATTGACGATCAATGTGTATGCCCACGGCGCCACTTCGCTCCCACTGATGAGCGCGGATCTGGAACAGTGGTTGGCCCCGGTGTTCAGACCGGACCCGCCCAATTTGAGGAGGCTTACCATTCATGGCATCGCGTTCGTGGTCTTCACGGGCACCCTGGGTAGCGGCGCCAACTCGGAATCCCTGGTGACGGCCGAGACCTATCATGATGGGCGCCTGTATCTGCTCAATGGTCTGTCGGTGGGAACGGTTGAGTCGACAAACTACCTCCAGGGCATTGCGTCGATCGTCTTTAGCTTGCGACTTGAACGCCCCACGGGGCCGGTCCCCGCCGTAGCTCTGAGCCGTACTACTCTCGGCGTCGCTTTGTCTCGATTCGAACGCGACCTTGGGGCGCCAAGCGGCTATACCGCCTCGGTCGACCTCTACAGTTGGCGGCCCTGCACCGCCGCCAACCGCGAGATGGTGGAGGTCCGCTTCTCGCACGCGGTTGCGTACCGGATCGCGCTGCTGAACTGCAATCAGATAAACCTGCCGAATTATCTCGCGATCGTCGGAAGGCTCCTGCCCGAGGATGCCACGCCCATCGGCGCCACGACCAGCACCAAACTGGGTCTCCTTAACCTCTACTACAGCCAGGAGTTGCATGACGTGCTGCCTGCCGCGATGCGCGCGGACCGGGCCAATCGGCACGATTGCGCTGGCCGGCCGGTAGCCGCCGGTACCCTGTTCGTGGGCCAGTCCCAGGGCGTAATCGCCGTTGGTCTGGGCGGCTGCGAATCGTGAGAAAGGATTGACTTTGGATCAGGCGACCGCAATCGGATGGACGGTCGAACCGGTGGAGCCGGAAAAGGCAATGGGCAGGGTGATAAAGAGAAACTCGTCTACCTTTGCCGCCGCCAGTTCCTCCAGATTCAGGTTCTCCACGATCGGGATGCCGTGTTCGTAGAGCAGGATCACATGGGCAGGCAGGGCGGGGAAGGCGAGCACCTCGTAGTTTGCGGTATCGGCGCCGGTGACCACGCAGCCCCGTTCGGCCAGGTAGCGGGCCGCCTCGGCGCCTGCTCCCGCGCCCCGACCCATGTAGCGTGCCTGGTCCGCGCGCCAATACCGGGCGAAGCCGGTCCGGATCAACACCGCCGACCCTGGAGTGACAGCTACTCCCTGGCGCTGCTCGCAGAGCCGCAGATCCTCGACCGTGATCTCATAGAGATCCGGCAGACACGGCAGGCCCTTGGCGGCCGCCACGTCCAGGAGAATCCCGCGGACCAGAATAGGGGGAAAGTGCTCGGCCCCCAGCTTCCTGTAGCCGGAGGCCGATTGGATATCCCGCGCTGGAATATCGCCATGCACGTAGGGTTGATCGTCGTGCCAGCTTCCCACATGGCAGAGCGCGTCGATGTGCGTCCCGCTGTGCCCGGAGTGCTCGATCCGCTCGAAGGAGCCGGTAGCGGGCCGGGCCATCATGGCGGAACTGTCGTCGTGAGTAACCACGGTGGTCAGGTTATAGGCGGGCTGCACGGCCCACTGCGGCATATCCGCGGTGAGCGGTTGTTGCAGACTGAACACGCGCCCGGCGCCGATCAGCCCCTGAAGCGCCGCGTCCAGGCGAGGGACGGGCAGCGCCCCGTAGCCGTTCGAATCTGCCTGTCCGCCCAGGTTGGCCGCCACCATTTCCGCCATTCGAGATTCCCTTCCTATCGCATAGCCTCGGGATCCGAAATCTAGGCCGCCGTCGCGAGTGGCGCGCCCAGGGCTTGAGGGTAGGGTATATCCTCAGGGCTCGCCAAGCGAAGCCGAACGAGCACGCGCAGGCAGGGGACAATCGCGATCTCCAGCAATCTCCTGAGTGGCCAGACAATAACAGTGGTGCAAAGGGCAACCACGAACGCTCCCGCGATGTCGCCGGGATAATGCACCCCGACAAATACCCGCGCGAATCCGAGGACCAGAGCGGCCACGAGTAACCCCACTCCCCAGTCCCGCCTGCGGAGCAGGATCGGGAGGGCCAGACTAAAGCCAAGGGTCGCGTGATCGGACGGGAAGGATGAGTCGCGCGAGCCCACGATCAGGAGGGTGACGTGATGGGCCACGAAGGGACGGGGCCGCAGCCACAGGTGGCCGATGATCTGATTGATCCCCAGGGCGATGGCAGCGGTGACCAGCGCGTAGACGACCAGCCGGCGTTCCAGTCCCCGTGGGGTGGTTGGCGAGGGGAGCAGCCAGAAGAGCGCCACCAGAGCGAGCAAAATATACGGCCCGTTGGTCGCGATCGCCTCCATGACCGCGTCAACCGCGCCACTGTGACCGGCCAGACCGTTAATCGCCTTGAACAGTTGATAATCCATGGCTCGTGATGGGCGCCTCTCACTCGCGAACACTGCAAAGGTGGACGAGACGATGATACCGTGTCGCGCGTATTACGTGAGACGTAGTGCTATGAGCAGGAGACTTACTCGAACGAGGTGCTGGATATTGCGTTAGCCGCCGGTTCCTGCCGTGCATTAGCGGCCCAGGAAATCCGCGATGCGCAGACAACCGGTTTCGATCGCCTCCAGGGAGTTGGCCAGGGAAATGCGAATCCAGCCGTCGCTTCCCGGCCCAAAGGCGGCGCCCGGGGCCACCGCGACCCGAGTCTGGGCGATCAAGGAACGCGCGAAGTCATACGACCCGCGCCCGCCGCGGGAAATATCAATCCACATATAGAAGGCGCCCTGGGACCGGAAGGCGCGGACTCCCCGTCCGGACAACACGGCATACGCCACATCCCGCCGTTCGCGATAGGCGGACACCATGGTCTCGACTACCCTGGGATCGAGCGCCAGCGCCGCGAGCGCGGCTGCCTGCGAGATCGAGCAACCGCACGAGACAGTGGGCTCCTGCAAGCGGGCAATCATCTCGTTGAGCGGGGGAGGCGCGACCGCGTAGCCCACCCGCCATCCGGTCATGGCGTAGGTTTTGGAAAAGCTATAGACGCTGACGATCGGCGCGTCCGGCGGGGCGAAGGTGGCGGGGCTCACGTGCTCCCCGTCGAACAAGATCCGCTCGTAGACCTCGTCACTGATCAGGACAAGGTCGTGGCGCAGGGCGAACTCGACGATCGCCCGCACCGTGTCCGGTCGCCACACACTGCCGATTGGATTGGACGGGCTGTTGACCAGGAGGGCGCGGGTCCGCGGCGTGAGCAGGGCCGCCAATTCGTCCAGATCGGGCTCGAAGCCGTTTTCGGTCCGCAAGGGATAGTAGATCGGCCGCGCATCCATCAGGTGCAGTTGCATCGCATAGTTGGGCCATCCCGGATCGGGGAGCAAGACATCGCACCCGGTGGGCACCGCGGCAAGGAACGTGCAGGCAAGGGCCGCCACCGCGCCCAGAGTCACGATGATCCGGTCGGGTGTGGTCGTGATGCCGTTGACCCGCGCCAGCTTGTCGACGAGCGCCTCGCGGAGCGGGAGAATGCCGGTGTTCGGGGTGTATTTGGTGAAGCCCCCACGCGCCGCCGCGACGGCCGCCTCGACCACCGGATCAGGAGTGGGAAAGTCCGGCTCGCCCACTTCAAGGTGCAGGACATCGCCCAGCTCCCAGGCCAGGTCCATCACGACGCGAATCCCGGATCTAGGCATGGACACAATAGCCTCGGGGTACCGGCCAGGTGTGGTCATCTTTGACTTCTCTCTTTCCTCTCCGGCCAGACCGCCAGGAACGCGCGAGATCGGATTGAACCGGGCCGACAAACCGGCGCCGCGGCCATGCAGGTACGGCTAAAGTAGGTTACGCGGGGGCATCAGGGTACGGAAAGCTTGCTCGGCCATGGCAATATGGGCCTGGCCGTTGCGCATCGCCAGTGTCTTGTGGCCGGGGAGCAAGGTGGCGATCTCCAGGCCGGCCAGCCGGCGGATGGTCTGCCGGTACTCCCAGATCGAGCAGTCTTCAATCGCCTGCAAGAGGATTTGTCCGCCATGGAACACGGCGTCGCCCGCGAACAGCACCTGGCCATATTCGCCCGCCATGGTAAAGCTGAGGTGGCCCGCCGCATGGCCCGGCGTGGCCAGGGCGGTGAAGACGCGGTCGCCTACCTGGAGTGACTGGCCGTCGCGAAGGGTCGCGGCGACCGGACGGGGCTGCCACTGATAATCAGGCGGATAGATGCCCGCCTCCTTGGCGAGGTCCAACGAGATAGCGGCGGTGTCGCCCCGTTCCATGAATCCCGAGACCTCGGGCGAGGCGACGACGGCGCAGTTGTAGCGTTCCTGGAAGTAGGCCACCCCACCGGAGTGATCGGCATGGCCATGGGTGAGCAGCAGGTGCGAGATGCGCTCGGGGGTGAAGCCGGCCGCCGCGATCTCGCCGCCGATCCGCTCCGGTTCGATCCCCGCCCCGCTATCAATCAGGACGGCGGAAGAGCCGCAATCGACCAGATAGACATGACAATCGAAATCGTTGGTCAGGCCAAAACCCTGCAATCCGCTCCCCACCAGCCAGATCCGCTCGGTCAGCCGCATGGTCCGTCCGCCTTTCCGTTCCCTCAGTGATACCGCGGGCGCCGCCGCGCGATCAAGCTGAACCCTACGCCAACCCGAGCATCAGATTCGCCAATTGGACCCCGAGGATATCCCCGGCACCCTGTCCAGCGGAACGCGCTTGATCAGGTCGATTCCCTGGGCAATCGAGAGGGGCTTCGTCACGTCCGCCGTGTAGCCAGGTACGTTGAGAGCGGTCGGAAGCCCGGAGGTGTGGGTCAGCAGCATCCGCAAGGTGATCGGTTTCCAGGCTGTGGGGCACGACCGGATATAGTGGCAGAGACGGTCGTGAATGGACAGCTTGCCGGCCTCTTGCAATTGCAGGATGGCCACGGCCGTGAATTGCTTGGAAATCGACCCGATGCGGAACTCGGTGTTACTAGTGTTGGGCGCCTGGCGCGCCACGTCCTCATAGCCATAGCCCTTGCTTAAGATGACCCGGCCATGAAAGGCCACGAATACCGAGCCGGAGAACTTGTGCTCACGCGTCCTCTGGCTCAAGAGGGCATCAATAGCGGCTGCCCGATCTGCCGGGCTGACCAACGACTTGCCGTGAGCCCTGGGCGGAGAGCTTGTGAGCTTCAGATTGGTAAAGCCCA
The DNA here is from genome assembly GCA_025450375.1 of Chloroflexota bacterium. The sequence goes on along the minus strand of JANWHO010000229.1, from coordinate 1,872 downwards.
GACCATCGATGCGGCCCTCGTGGTCGAGGTGTATCCTCACGGTCACTGTCCCGTCCTGGAAACGGACCAGGAAGGAACCATCCGGCAAGGCGGCCACGCTCTTGTACGGCCCGAGTTGCCCGGAAATCCCGGTCAGGACCTGTCGCACCTGAGCCACGCTGACCCGCGCGAGGAACGGCGGGGCAAACCAGGAGGGCTGGATAGGCTGCACGGTGAGTACCCGAACCAAGGCCGCTTCGGGGGTGATGCCGGCCGCCTGTACGGATCCGCGGGACGTCGTCCCGGTACGGAGCAGGATGGCGGCGGCCACCAGCCGGATCAACAGGCCGGATCGACGCGGTGGGGTGAACATAACCAAACCTCCAAAGAGCTCATCAAGAACGCGCTGTCCCGATAGGTCACGCATCTCAGTGCCTCATGGGTCGGGCCGCTGGACGCTTTGCCCGATCGAGGTCATGCGCTCCCAGTATGCCGCGAAAGCAGCACTACCGTCCGGGGTAATACGGTACGCCGTTGCCGGGATTCTGCCCTTGTGATACTTGCGAATCGTGATGTAGCCGGCCTCTTCGAGCTTGCTGGTTTGTTTGCTCAGGTTTCCTTTGCTGAGGCCGGTTGCCAGCAGGAGGAACGCGAAGTCCACCTCCGCGGCGCTTTGCAACACGGCGAGAATCGCCAGGCGGGCGGGCTCATGCACGATGCGATCCAGCGTGAGCACCGCGTGGACGTCCGTCTGGGGAGCCGGGAAAGGTCCCGTATCCTCCAGGTCGGCCGTGCTCACGCCCCGACCCTCTGCCGCGCGCGCAGCCGTGCCGCCAGCGCCTGAAATTGCCGGTGCTCCTTGGTGCCGACCGTGATCAAGATCACGGAGTACAGCGGGAGGATCGCGGTGAACAGCGCGAGGTCGGGGACGAAGCCCGCACTGGTAATGGCGCTCGCGAAGAGCAGGAACAAACCGACCATCAGCTCGTTGTCCGTGCGCAGGTAGCGCCAGGCGATCCACGGGGTGACGAGGCAGAAGACCAGATAGGGCAGGCCGGTCGACCATGCGCCCCTGTAGAACAGTACATGGAGAACGATCAGGACCGCGAGGACCGCGAGGCCGGTCGCGACGAAGGAGACACCGATGAGGTGCCGCCGTCGTTGGGACGGCGGCCAGGTCTCGCTCGCATCGCCAAACGGGCGATAGAGCCGGCGCCGGATGATCTCTTTCCCCACCAGCCAGGCCACGGTCACCCCGACGGTCAGCACGGCCGCGATCAGGCCAGGCTTGAGCAGCCACATGGCGGCGGTGAGGGCGTCCGGATCAGCGGTGCCGCCGGCATCCACGAGGATGGCCAGGCCGCCAGCCGCCTGGGCCTGGGCCATGGTGACGGCGGCGAGGGTTTCCCGGCCCGAGCCATCACGCCCGGCGTATTCGCTGATGCCACCTCGCGGCAAGCCGCCGGTGAGTAGATCCAGGCCCAGGGCGCCGGTGGAGAGGAGTGGCCGATCGTCCCCAGGCGACCATGTGGCCAGGTCACTTGCGGCGCGAATGATCGTGGGGCCAAAGCGGGACCGGAGCAACTCGAGTGCCGCGCGAAGAGCGGCAGCCCGACGTTCACGCGGTGGAAACCGCTGGGAGGGCAGGCGAGCACCGTGCCTTTCCCTCCGCAAATTAGTACTTATGTTCTATTACTAGTCAAACGCGATCAGCCAGTGTCAACCACCTTTTAGGCGGTATTTCCGGATCGGAGCCACTTTATTGGCACCAGGCAGCGATTTCGGCCGCCAAGAGGGGTATACTCCGGTCATGTGCGGACGTTTTACCCTTACCACTACCAGCCAGTTGTCGCTGCGGTTTGGTCTTGCCGAGAGCGCCGAGGCCGAGGGCGC
>JANWHO010000228.1 GCA_025450375.1 Chloroflexota bacterium | reverse complement strand
TGGCCGCTCGCAGGGAGGTGTTGGTAGGTGGATACAACGGTAACGGCCCCACGCGAGAGCGGGCCCGGCAGCGACGACAGCTTGCGCTCGTACGCGCACCGGCGATCCCAGGTGGCGGAGTGCCTGGAGGAGTTGGCCGCGATCAATGCCGGGATCGGCCAGACCGCGCGGGTGGCCCGGATCCGCGAAACCCGCGACTCCCTGATCAACCAGCGCTTTACTCTCCTGGTGCTGGGGGAGTTCAAGCGCGGTAAATCGACCCTGGTCAACCGCCTCCTGGGCCGCGAGGTGCTGCCCGTGGGCGCCGCGCCTACCACGGCGGTGATCACGCGGGTCTCCTATGGGGAGGAGCCTTCAGCCCGCCTGATCATGACCGATGGCGGCGAGCGGCCGGTCGGGGTGGATCGACTGAGCGAGGAGATTACCCTGGCTCAGTCAGGCGAGGGCGTAAATCAGGCCCGCCACGCGGGGATCGCGCGAGCCGAGGTGGTCTTACCCGCTCCCATTTGCCGCGATGGGGTGGACATCGTGGATTCACCCGGTCTGGGGGAGCATGTCACCCGCAGCGAGGTCACCTACGAGGCCCTGCCCAGTGCCGACGCCGTGATCTTCGTCACCGACGCCGCTCAACTGGGGAGCGAGGATGAAGGCTTCGTCCGCGAGCGCCTGCTGGGGGCGGAGATCGACCATGTGTTTTTCGTGATCAATAAGTGGGATCGGGTCTTCAACGAGGCCGAGGATCCGCAAGCGGAGATCGCCGCCCTGAGCCGGCGGGCCTGGAGCCTCTTCGTGCCCGAACCCAAGGTAGGCTACAATGGTCAGGATCTCCGGGCCAACCGGATCTACCCGCTCTCCTGCCGCCCGAACCTGGCCCCCGAGGAAGAACGCGGGAATCTGGAGGACCTGTTCGCCGCCTTCCGGGCCGATCTCGAAGGCTTTCTGGTCCGCGAGAGTGGGCGGGTGGCCCTGGAACGAGCCCTGGCGCGGGCCCGCGCCGCCCTGGGCGAAACGCTGGCCGGTCTCCGAGCCCGCGGGCCGGCGCTCCAGGCCGGGCTGGCGGAGTTCGAGCGGCGCGTCCTGGCGGCGGAGGCCGAGCTACGGAGCATGGAGGGACCCCGCCAGGCGATCCGCGATACGATCACCCGCCGGCGCCAGACTGTGCGCCAGGAGGTGCGGAGCCGGGCCGGACGCGACCTCGCGAAGGTCGAGGAGGAGATCACCACGCAGGTCAAGGACTACCATTACCGCGGCGAACGCCAATGGAGCCAGCGGATCATGGACGGGATGCAGGACAGCTTCCGTCGGAACCAGATCCGCGACGAGATGCGGGTGCGGGTCCGCGAAATCGCGGCGAGCCAACTGGAGCCCTGGGCCAGGAACCTCAACCTCTATATCGAGGAGCAGGTGAAAGAGTTGCTTGGGGAGGTCGAGGCCGACGCTGGGAAAATCGACGCCGCTTTTCAGCAGGCGACCAGAATCCTTGGCGGCCTGGATGCCGATCCGGATACCAGCGAACGGGACCGCGAGGACATGATCCATCGCGGGTTGGCCGCCGGGGTGGGGGTTCTGCTCCTCAATCCCTTCCTGATCATGGCTGGCGGCATGCATGGCTTCCGCGGCTTGGGACGGACCTTCGTCTACCAGTTCGCCGGCGCGGTGGTGCTGGCCACCTTCGGCCTCCCCGTGGTCCCCGCGCTGGTCATTGGGGCGATGATCGCGTCCGTGCAAAGCAATGACGAACTGGCCGACAAGCTGAAGGAACAGGCGTTGGAAGAGGTGCTTGGCCAGGTCAAAGCTATGCGCACCACCGAGATCGGGAAACTGGAGACTCTGGCCATCGAGCCGATCGACGCCTGCGGGGCCGCCATCGAGCGGGCCATCGATGGGCGAATCGCCGATCATCGAGAAAGCGTCGAGGCCCTGCGCGCTCAACTCGGGCTCGCGCGCGAGGAGGGCGCGCAAGAACGGACCCGATTGGATGAAACGCAGGCCCAGGTGGCGGCGGTGGGAACCCGATTGGAGAGCATCGCGTCGTGAGCGGCGATCCAGGCGTCTCCTCGACTCGCGTCCTGGCCGACCTCCCCGCGCATGGGCGGCGCTCGGTGGCCGGCACCCTCCGTCTTGGCGCCGATGCGTTGGTGCTGGAGCCCGCGCGGGGAGCGGGACAGTCCGCGGCTATCCCGCTCGATACGATCATCCGGACCAGCGTGGAGACCACCTTTGGCATGCTTCCAGCCCTGGAAGTGTGGCACCAGCAAGGGGGCCGTGAAATCCGCTCGCGCTTCGAGTTCGGCCACGAGGACGATGATCCGGACACTGACGGGGAGGGCGGCCTGGCGGATCGCCTCGGTCCCGGCCTCGCGCGAGAGGCGGCCGGGCACCTGGAGGGAGGATTACGCGCCCTGACCGGTGGGATCAATCGAGGGATGCGCACGGCCCGGCAGGCCGTGGATGGCCTGGGCCGGTTGGATGAGTATCGGGCCTGGCCGGCGGCCATTGCCCGCGCCCAGGCAGCGCGTCGCGCCAGACCGTCGCCCGAGGCAGGCGCGGCGGAGCCGGTTGAGGCTCGTTCGTTGGTCTCCGCCGGCGCGGTCGTCCCTGCCGGTGATCCCAAGATCCGCTACCTCTGGTTTCGCGAGCAGCTTCTATCCTGGCTGCTCGCCTGTGGGCGGCGGGCCCGCGAACTGGGGGTACGTTCGGCCCCGGTGATCCAGGCCGACTACCCGCTTGATAGCCCGATCTGCCGCATCGTGGTGGTGGGTGAGTTCAGTCGGGGCAAGTCGACCGTCATCAACGCCCTCTTCGGCATCCACGGAGAAATTGCCTTGCCCACTGGGATGACTCCCACCACGCCGCTTGCCTGCGCCATTCGAGTTCCTCGGGTGGGCGAGACGGATGGGGCGACTATTACCTACCGCGCCGATCGGCCGGTCCGTGAACTCACCCTTGAGGAGTTCCGGGCCGGGGTCCGCCTGGCCGAGGCCGGAACCGCCAGTGACGAACACGCGGCCCCTGATCTGCATCTGGGAGAGGCCCGGCGGGTGGAGGTGCGGGTCACCGGCGCCTACCTGCCGGCTGGGGTAGAGATCGAGGACACGCCTGGTTTGAATGAGCAGGCGGGCCGGTCGGCGGGAGCCCTGGCCGCCCTGGGCCGGGCGGACATCGTGCTCTTCGTGTTAGCCGCCGATCAATTGCTGGGCGATCTCGAGCGCGAGGTGATTCAGCAAACCCTGGTAGCGGGCCACTACCGCAACGTGCTCTTCCTGATCAATTTCTGGGACACCATTGATGACGAAGAGCAGCGATCCGTGCTTTTGCAACGAGCGCGGACCATCCTTGGCTCGTTCCCCACTCCCTTCTCCGGTCTAACCACCGAGACGGGACTGCCCCACGTCCTCACCATTTCGGCCCTCGGCGCGGCGCGAGCCCAGCGCCGACGCCAACTGGCCCCCGAGGACTCAGGCATCCCGGCCCTTCGGGCTCGTCTGCGCGAGTTACTGGGCCCTGGATCGCGGGCCCTCCTCCTCAGGGCGCGAACAGGCCGGGCCCTCCGCTATGCGGCGTTGCTGCGCTCGACGATCTCGCGCGCGGCCGCGGAGGCCCAGGCCAACGCGGAGGGACGGGGCGCTCAGGGAGACTATCGTCCACAGGCCGAGGCCATGGCGGCGGCCCTTCGAGTGGTGGAGGGTTTGCCTGGGGCGATCGAGGGGGCGATCAGCCGCCCATTGGGCCGCCTGAGCGATCCTCGGGCCTCCGATATCGATTCGGCAATCGGACAGGGTGATCGGCGGGTCCAGGTAGCGGCCTTGCGGGTAGCAATGGGCGAGGTTACCCGCGCGGCGGCCCAGGCGCTGGATCTGGTGGTGGCCCAGGCGCGGGCCGCCTATCCAGCGCGCGGAGTACCGCCCCCCGAGTTTTCGGCCTCCGTGGATGAGCCAGTCGCGCTCATCGAGCGTGCGGACGAGCCCTCGGCGGCCTATCGCGAGCGCGTGGCGGAGGCGACGCGGGCCGAGTTGCTGGGGCGGGCCGAGGGAGCGCGCATTGCCCTGGTCCGCGAGATTCGCGCCCATGGGCCGACCCTGGTTGAAGCGCCCAAGCCGAGCGACGGGGGCGCCGCCGCGCGAGCGCGAGCGGCGGCGCTCAAGCTGCTGGAAGAGGATGTCCTCCGAGTGGAACAACTTCTCTCGGAACTGATTCGGGATCGGTAGCGAATCCCCTATCCGGCATATTGCACCCCGTACGGTATGCCTGTACCCTAGCATCATTGTCCGCCGTGAGAAATCCTGCCGCTCCATAGCTGCCCGCCGTGAATCGAGGGGCCATGCCAGAACCGCGCATTTTGGTGGTCACCGAGGACGCGCGCCTTGCCGCCAGTCTCCAGCGGGCGGCACGGGCCCTGGGCTATCCGGTGGAGATTGGCAGCCTATCGCGAAGCGTCGTCCGTCCGCCGGCTGATGTGATAGTAGTGCTGGATGCCCGTGACCGCGGGGCGCTGGACTCCTACCATAGCTTTCCCATTGCCGCGGCCCTCCCCTTGGTGGCGATCGTGCCGCCGGGCGACGACAGCCTCGGACAGCAGGCCCTGGAGGGAGGAGCGCGAGCGCTGCTCGCGCCGCCAATCGGGCGCGAGCCGCTTCGGCTGGCCATTCTCTCGGCTCTTCGAGGAGCGCCTCCCAACTCGGAATTGGCCCGCCGGATCCATTGGGAAGCGAGTGTTCATGAGTCCACTCAGGAGATGTGGCGTTGCGAGACCGTGCTGCAAGTGGTTACCCTCATTGGCCAACACGTGCCGCGTTGGTTAGGTTTCGACCGGGTGAGCGTGTGGCTGATCGACGAGCATAACCATAGCGTGGGAAGTTGGTATTGCCCGCCCGGGGGAGAACCGCCGATTCCCCGGCCCATGGTCTATTCAATGACGAACGACAGCCCGCTCTGGGGCTTGAGGCTGGTTCGCGAGCTTGTGCGCGAGGGCCGGGAATTCTCGTATTCCTCCAACCTCAGGGAAGAGATCCCGCCTGAACTACCGGGGGACAGAAGCGATGTGGCCGGCCAGAATCTCGCGGTGGCCCTTCGGCTAAGCGGGGCTGTGTTGGGCTGGATCTCCGTCGACAACAAGCTCAGCGGCCGGCCCATCACACCGGCGCAGGCTCCCGCCCTGGCGGCCTTCGCCTTCGAGGCGGCGGCCGCTCTCGCGAAAGCCCAATTGGATCAGGCGGCGGCCCGCAGGGCCCAGGAGCAGGCAGTGCTGATGGCGGTCAGCCTGGCGGTCACGGCGCAGCGCGATCCGAAAGCAATCTGCGGGGTCGTGGTGGAGCATCTGGTAAGCCGCTTTGGCTACGAATTGGTCAGTGCCTATCTTCGGGAGAATGAGACACTGGTTCTGCAGGCCCAGCACGGCTACCACCGCTACTATGAAACGATTGAGGATCGAGGGGTGATCGCGCGCGCCATGCGGCTCGGCACGCCCCAATTTGTCTCCGATATCCGGAAAGATCCGGAATACGTTCCCGCGAACGACGACGTGATAGCCGAAATCTGTGTGCCGATCCTGATTGGCGACCGAGCCGAAGGGGTGATCAACCTGGAAAGCTGCCGCCCCAGCGTCCTCGATAGTCAGACCCAGGAATTGCTTATCCTGCTTGCCCAGCAGATCGCGATTACGGTGGAGCGCACGCGGGTACTTGAGGCGGAGCGGCGCCGGGCCAACCTGGCCGAGGCGCTGGCCCGCGCTACCGCCGCTCTCTCATTTAGCCTGGATGCCACCGATATCTACCAGCAAATGCTGGATCTGTTAGGTACGGTGGTACAGTTCGACACCTGCAACCTGTATCGATTCGAACAAGGGATGGCGGTCCCGTTTGCCGGCCATAGTGCGCGCGAGGATCCATTCAGCAAGGTCGAATATCGCTTTCCCGCCGAGATTGATCCGATATTTGGTCCCTGGCTCCGAGGAGAGCGGGTAGGTCCGGAGCTGATCTCCGATACCCAAGGCGATCCGCGCTGGAGTCGCCTTGGCAGCGGTGACATGAGCTACATAACGGCGGTCCACACCTATATGGCGATTCCCTTGCTGGTCGAGGGTGAAATCGTGGGCGCGCTCACCCTGGGATGCCTCGCGGCTCATGCCTTCGACGCGATCACCGTGGCGGCGATTCTGGAGTTCGCGGAACGGCTGACCCGTGCGCTCCGAAACGCCCGGATCTACGAGTTGGAGCGGGCAGCCAATCTACGCCTGCAATCGGTCATGCGGCTACAGGATGAATTCGTGGCCACGGTATCGCACGAGTTGCGCACCCCCTTGACCAGCATTCTTGGTTTTTCAGAAAACTTGCTGGATCACTGGGATCGCTTTGATGACGCTCACCGGCGCGGAAACGTCGAGAAAATCCAACGATCGGGACAGCGCCTCTATCGATTGGTCCGCGATCTCCTGCAGATTTCACGGCTGGAGGCGGGCTCACTGCGCGTCAACCCACATTCCCTCCATCTCCTCCCGATCATCCGCCAGGCGGTGGAGGAACTGGCGCTGAAGTTTAGCGGCCAGGCCGTGCAGGTGGAAGCGGAGGTACACACCGCGACCCTCTGGGCGGACGCTGATCGCCTGCGCCAGATCATCACCAACCTGCTGGACAACGCGGCAAAGTACTCTCCGCATGGTTCGCCAATCGCCATCAGCTGGACCGCCGCACCCCCGTGGGGTACGCTGCGAGTCCACGATCAGGGCTCCGGCATTAGCCCAGAGGATATGCCGCGTCTCTTCCGCCGGTTCAGTAAGCTGGACACGGCCGCGCGGGAAGGGCACGTAGGGACGGGTCTCGGCTTGTATATCTGCAAACAGCTAATGGAGTCGATGGGCGGGGAAATCTGGTACGAATACAGCGAACGGCCGCGGAAGGGCGGCCGCTCGGCATTCTGCCTTCGTCTGCCGCTCAACGAAACCGACGGCCGCCGTATCGATCCGCCGGTAGCCGAGGCATCCTAGAACCAGTCGAGGTCTACCGGGCCACGCTTGAGGTCAGCACGATCGCCACGGCGGTGGCAAGGATCACGCCAACGATCACGACCGTAAAGAAGGTCGCGATCTGGTAGGTCACGGCCAGCAATTCATCGGCCCGTGGATCGACATACAGCACCGCCGTTCTGGTGGCGGATCTGCCCTCGCCCACCTGGCGGATCACTCGCGCCCGGCCCACCCCGGCCACGACGCTCTGCTCGCGCTCCCGAGGAGACAAACGGTCCAGGTGGGGCAGAATCTCAACCGTGTCTTGCACGGCCCCTTCAAAGAAAAGTTGCTCGGATGGGCGTTCCGGAGACTCCGGTTGTCTGGCTGGATACTGGCTCTCCATCTCGCACCCCTTTACTGGTAGCCATGCTTCTCCCTCCAGTATACCGCGCACTCCGGCGCTCGGCGCGTTCACGGATCGGCACGCACGCGGGCGCACCGGAGTTCTGATACTGTTGGCAAAATCGCCTCAGGGCTGACACCGTCTGGGAGCGCGAGCATCTTGCTTGCCCTCGTAGATCCCGGCGACGGGGATAAGCCCGGTACCCACGCATGGGTGTCTCGCGCTCCCAGGCAGTGTCTCCTAGCGGTAACCATGGTGGGACACCAGGGATCACAAAATCGCGGCGCGCTCCCGCGCGTCCGGTGGATAAGGGAAGGCATTCCGACCGATCGGACGGATCGGTCCGATCCGACTGATGGCCATTGCCAACCCCGCCCGGTGCAGACGTCTGCACTGTACCGGGGACGACATCCCTGGGGCTCTGGTATACTCGGCAAGCGGTCGGGAGGAGGAAGGCATGGCGGAGATCATTGCGTTCGCGCAGCGGAAGGGTGGGAGCGGCAAGACCACGTCCGCCTTTAATATCGCGGGGGCGCTGGGCCAG
>JANWHO010000227.1 GCA_025450375.1 Chloroflexota bacterium | reverse complement strand
TGGTCGATATTGACGGGCAACGCCTGGAACTGGCCCATCGGATCGCGGAGAAGATCATATCCCTCACGGGGAAACGCTGGAGTGTGACCACGTCAACTCAGCGACGTGACGTGCTGGCCGGCAGTGATGTGATCGTCAACAGCATCGAGGTAGCCGGACTCGCCAACGTGCGTCATGATTACGATATCCCGCTTAAGTACGGGGTCGACCAATGCATCGGCGACACCATCGGACCCGGCGGCATCTTCAAGGCCCTCCGTACCGGTCCCGCCTGGCTGGAGGTGCTGCGCGACGCCGAACGGTCGTGCCCCGGCGCCTGGGTGCTCAACTTCACCAACCCGATGTCCATTTTGACCCTGGCCGCGCATCTGGGCACAAAGATGCGGACGGTTGGTCTGTGCCATAGCGTGCAAGGCACCTCGCGGCTGCTGGCCCGGTATCTAGACATGCCATACCAGGAGTTGGAGTGGCGCTGCGGCGGGATCAACCATAACGCCTGGTTTACGGAGTTACGGCGCCAGGGCGAGGACTTGTATCCGCGCCTGCGCGAACGCGCGCGGGATCCCGAGATCTATGAGCAAGACCCGGTGCGCTTCGAGATGATGCTGCATTTCGGCGCCTTCGTCACCGAGAGCAGCGGCCACTTCTCTGAGTATGTCCCGTACTTCCGGAAGCGCCCGGAGCTGCTTCAACGCTATTCCCGTCCTGGGTACAGGGGCGAAAGCGGCTTTTACGCCAACAACTGGCCGGAGTGGCGGGCCCGGAACGATGCCGGAATCCAGGAGATGCTGGAGGGCGGGCGCGAGATCCCCCTGGCGCGCAGCCATGAATACGCCGCCGACATCGTCGAAGCGGTGCTCCTGGATCGGCCGGCGGTGATCTATGGAAACGTGCGCAACACGGGGCTGATCGACAACCTGCCCGATGGCTGCGTGGAGACGGCCTGCCTGGTGGATCGCAACGGGGTGCAACCCTGCCACTTTGGCCCGCTGCCCGAGCAACTGGCCGCGCTCAACCGGAGCCACATGGCCGTGCATACGCTGATGGCCGACGCGCTCTTATCCCATGACAAGCAGGCGGCACGGTACGCCCTGCTGCTCGACCCGCTCACGGCAGCGGTTTGTTCGCCGGCCGAGATAGGCGCCATGTTCGACGAGATGTGGGAGGCGGAGCGCGCCTATCTGGAGCCGTTCGCGTAGTTTGCGGCGTATAACCATGCGATGTGCCTGCCATTCGTGGTTGAGGGTGCGTTTTAGGAGCGCGGGTCTCCAGGCCCGCCATCGAGACGGTGAGGGCTCTTTTTTAGGGGCGCGGGTCTCCAGGCCCGCCCGTGCAGCGCCCACCCGCCGGCGAACCAATGACGGCCACCGCCCTCCCCGTCAGACGATCCGTGGCGAAACCAAGCGGGCCTGGAGACCCGCGCCCCTGTCTCGCGACCTCAAAGCCGGTCGGCGCCGCCTCCATGATTGTGAGGCGCGCCCGAGGCGCCGGGCTCCGCTTGCTTGGGCGACCCCCGCGCTGTAGAATCCGAACCAGCCGGTATCCCCAGCCGGTGTCCGGCCCGCTTCAGTTCAGCGTGGAGGCCCATGGTGCAACCTAGTCATCGCTCCAAGCGTTTCGCCGTCCTGGCGGAGCGCGATATCAATCGCGAGACCTTCATCCAGGAGCTGCCGGAAGCCGGGCTGATCGCAATGGACAGTCCGCTCGATCCGGCGCCCAGCCTGCGCCTTGAGGGCGGGCGGATCGTTGAGATGGATGGGCGGCGACGAGAGGATTTCGATCCGATCGACCAGTTCATCGCCGAGTACGCTATCGACCCCAGCCGCGCCGCCGAGGCCCTGGCCACCGACTCCCTGCGACTGGCCCGGATGCTGGTGGATCTGGTGACCCCGCGGGCCGAGTTGCTCGCCCTGCTGGGCGGCTGCACCCCGGCCAAGCTGCTCGACGTGGTCAGCCGGCTGGATGTCCTGGAAATGATGATGGCGCTGCGGAAGATGAGGGCCCGCCGCACCCCGGCCAACCAGGCGCATGTGACCAACCTGAAAGAGCATCCGGCCCTGCTGGCCGCCGACGCCGCCGACGCCGCCTGGCGCGGCTTCGCCGAGGAGGAGACCACCGTGCGGGTGGCTCGCAACGCGCCGCTCAATGCCCTGGCGGTCCTGATTGGCTCGCAGACCGCCCGCGGCGGCGTGCTCACCCAGTGCGCGGTGGAGGAGGCAGTCAGCCTGCGCCTGGCGATCAAGGGCCTCACCTCCTATGCCGAGACGCTCTCCGTCTACGGCAGCGCTCCCGCCTTCAACGATGGCGACGATACCCCATGGTCCAAGGCATTCCTGGCCTCGGCCTACGCCGCCCGCGGGGTCAAGGTGCGCTTCTCCTCCGGGACTGGCTCGGAGGTGCTGATGGGCCACGCCCAGGGCAAGTCGATGCTCTATCTGGAGGCGCGCTGCCTGCTGATGGTCAAGGGAGCGGGGAGCCAGGGGGTGCAGAATGGCTCGATCAGCTGCATCGCCCTGCCCGGTTCGCTTCCCGGCGGCTTCCGCGCCGTGCTGGCCGAGAACTTGATGGCCGCCATGCTGGGCCTGGAGGTAGCCTCCGGGAACGATGCCATGTCCTCGCACTCGGACCTCCGTAAGACCGCCAAGCTGATGCTGCAGTTGTTGCCGGGGACCGACTTCATCACCTCCGGCTACAGTTCGATTCCCAAGGAGGACAATCTCTTCGGGGGCGGGAACTTCGACGCCGAGGATTTCGATGACTGGCTGGTGATCCAACGTGACATGAAGGTCGATGGCGGCATGCGGCCGGTCCGCGAGGAGGACGTGCTCGCCGTGCGGCGGCGGGCCGCCATGGCGCTCCAGGCGGTCTACGAGGAGCTGGGCTTCCCCGCGATCAGCGACGCGGAGGTCGAGACCGCCGCCTGCGCTCACTCCAGCGCCGATCTGCCCGACCGCGACCCGATCCCCGATCTGGCGGCGGCGGATCGCTTCCTGGCCGGGCCGCGGACGGTGGTGGACGTAATCCGGGCGTTGGACCGCCGTGGCTATTCCGAGATCGCCGGTCGCCTGCTGGAACTGCAGCGCCAGCGCATTGCCGGGGACTATCTGCAGCCATCGGCGATCTTCGATGCCGATTTCAAGGTGCTCAGCGCGATTAACGACCCCAATACGTACCGCGGCCCCGGTACGGGCTACCAACTTAGCCCGGAGCGCTGGCGCGAGTTGCGGGATCTGCCGCAGGTGAAGGCGCCCCTCGACCTGGTTTCGGACCAGTCCAGTGAGCGACGGCTGACCCTGGAAGAGATCGGTCCCGCAGGGGCGGGCGAGCCGGGCGAGGTGGTGATCGGGGTGGGGCCGGCCTTCGGCGGGGCCATCCAGCGGACCCTCTCGGGGCTTTCGCATGTTGATGTGCTGCGCGAGTTGCTGGCCGGAGTAGCCGACGAGGGGCTAAGGGCGCGGATCGTGCGCCTCCGGCATACCTCGGACTGCGCGGTGATCGGGTACCAGGCGGCGCGGCTGAGCGGCTCCGGAGTGGCGGTCGGCATCCAATCCAAGGGGACCACGGTGATTCACCAGCGTGACCTGGCGCCGCTCAACAACCTGGAGCTCTTCCCGCAGGCCCCCAATCTGACCCTATTGTCTTACAGGGCGATCGGGCGGAACGCCGCCCGCTACGCCGCCGGGCTCCCCACGGCCCCGGTACCGGTGGCCATCGACAATATGATGCGGCTGCGCCTGATCGTACACACCACCCTGATGCATCTGCGCGAGACGGGCGAGATCGTGCCCGGGGCGCCGCCGGTCGAGCTGCGGGCGGTCTGGCCATGAGCGGGCCCGACGACACTGCCCGCTACCCGCTTGCCGAGCACGCCGCCGACCGGCTCCGTTCGCGCACCAGCGTAGCCTTCGAGCGGATCACTCTGGAGGCGATCCGGGCCGGGGAGATCGATTCGGACGACCTGACGGTGGACGGTGAGACCCTGCTGCTCCAGGCCGGCGTGGCCGAGGGGGCGGGTTATAGGCAGCTAGCGGAGAACCTGCGCCGGGCCGCTGAGTTGGCGCAGATTCCCAACGAGCGGTTACTCGAGATCTACGAGGCCCTGCGGCCCCGCCGCGCCACCTTTCTGGAGCTGACGGCCCTGGCCGATCAACTGGAGGCCTGCTATGCCGCCGCGGCCAACGCCCGCTTCATCCGCCAGGCGGCGGAGGCGTATCGGGCCGGCGGCCTGTCGCGGGCCCAGCAGCCTGATTGAGAGATAGAGATGAAGGTAGTGGTTACGGGTGGCACCGGGAAAGCCGGACGCGCGGTGGTGCGGGAGTTGCTGGAGCATGGTTACGATGTGCTCAACGTCGATCTGCGCCGGCCCACGGAGCGGTCGAGCGGCTTCCTGCAAGCGGACCTCACCGACTACGGGCAGTGCCTGGCGGCGCTGCACGGCGCCGAGGCGGTCGTGCATCTAGGGGCCATCCCGGCCCCGGGTCTCCAGACCGAGGAGGTGACCTTCCGTACCAACATCGCCAGCACCTATAACGTCTTCGAGGCCGCGCGGATCCTGGGTTTGCAACGGGTGGTATGGGCGTCGAGCGAGACCACGCTGGGGCTGCCGTTCGACCGCCAGCCGCCAATCTATGCCCCCATCGACGAGGAGCATCCGCTCTTCCCCGAGTCGAGCTACGCGCTCTCGAAGGTGCTCGGCGAGGAGATGGGGCGGCAATTCCACCGCTGGACTGGTATCCCGGTGGTGAGCCTGCGGTTCTCCAATATCATGGAGCCGCCTGATTACGCGGCGTTCCCGGCCTTCCAGGCCGATCCCTTGCTGCGCAAGTGGAACTTGTGGGGCTATGTCGATGCGCGCGACGTGGCCCAGAGTTGCCGGCTTGGGCTGTCCGCCCCGATTAGCGGGGCCGAGAGCTTCATCATCGCCGCCGCCGATACGGTCATGCGGGCGCCCAACACGGAACTGATGGCACGGGTCTTCCCCGGCGTTCCGCTGCGCGAGGGAATCGGGAATCATGAGACGCTGCTCTCGATTGCCAAGGCGCGTCGCCTACTCGGCTACGCTCCGGCCTTCAGTTGGCGCGACGCGAGCTAGGCATGGCCGTTCTTCTCCGCCCACTGAGCAATGCCGTCATTGAGATCCCGGAGCAGCTCCTCCAGGCCAGGGTAGTGCGTCTTGCCTTCCCACACGATTCCGCCTTCGTCGAGCGCCCGGGCCATGGAACGACTATAGTCCGTTCTTCCGAGTTCGACCCAACCGCCGTCAACAATCCAACGGGCGAGGTGAGGGTACGCAACCTCAGCTGTAGATTCCTGTTGGCGCCGCGGCCGCCCGCTCTCCAGATCCGGGATGGCCGTTGAGGGCAGCAGCACGCGCAGGGAGCGTGCCTGGCCCGGCGTGCGCTGGATCAGACCGCGGTGCTCCAGCGTTACCACCATCTGATGCGCGGATGGCGGCGACACCATGAAATGGGTCGCTATCTCCGCTTCCGATGGCGATCGCCCGCGCAGTTTGGTGTAGGTATGGATAAACGCGAGATACTGACCCTGGCGGGGCGTATAGGGAGCGGCCATGCTATTGGCGTATCCTTCGGCGTCAACTCAACCCGTTTTACCACTGCTTGCCACGTTGGTGCCGCCTCGCGCAGGCGCACGATGGACATGCTGCTACTCTTGTAAGGGCAGTGCGGGCTGCCCTGGACGGATACTCAGCCTCCAGCCGCGAAGGTGAGACGCCATTTGCCCCCAGGCCAGGTTGCCTCCACATAATAGCAGCCGGCACGCGGCACCGTGATCCCACCAGGAAAGGTAGGCCATTGTCGTGGACCGGCCCCGCCGGCAAACGCCAACTGGCGCGTCGCCTGCAAGGTCAACCGCCGCACTGGCCGATCAAGAGCGCCCACTTCAACCGCGTCAAACCACAATGGCGCATGGCCCCGCACGCTGCCGCCGCTCATCGTCACCGTACCCTTGAACCCCCGTTTGAGCACGAAGAGGACTTTGCTGCCCCAGCCATAGCCAGGCTGATAGACGCCACCGAAGGTCAAGGTGGCGGCTGGTCCGGAGAAGCCACGCAGCCACGCGGGAGCACTCCCAACGAGGCCGCCATATGCCTTGCCGTCATCGAACACGTTAAACAGCGACACGAAGTGCGTGGTATCCGGGCAGTTCTTGGGCACTCCGCCAATCGTTGGCGCCGCACTCATGGCGCGTGGTCCGCTGCTGGCCGCGGGGAAGAGAACACACACCAGGCTGATCAGCGGAACGTACACTCTCATCCATCCACTCCAATCGTAGGTCCAACCCAAGCGCGCCGTACACTGGCTGCATTGGAGTAACGAACGGTGGGGCTGCCATATT
This sequence comes from Chloroflexota bacterium, assembly GCA_025450375.1. Next base: position 1,950 of record JANWHO010000227.1, on the reverse strand, counting down.
ACGCGGCAATGCCTATCAGGTGGTCGTCACGTACTCCCGGGTTAGTCCCCAGGTTCTTCGAGCATGTAGGTATGGTAGACGCAAACTGGCCTAAAACCCATGGCGGCGTAGACCGAATAGCCCTGGGCAGTCGCCGTCAGCGTCGCCGCCGTACAGCCCCGCGCTTGACCAGACACGACCGCGGCCCAGGTGAGCGCCGTCCCGTAGCCCCGTCGCCGCATCGCGGGCACGGTCACGACACCCATGACCTCCAGGATGGACCCGAGACAGTTCAGACGCGCCGTGGCTACCGGGTGCTCTCCGACATAGCCGACGAACAGCGCCACCGCGGGATCCCGCACCGCCGCGAGCGGCGGCAGGAAGCGGGAGGGTGTCTCGCTCACCCCGCGGAAGTCGGCCAGGCCGCCCGCGTCACCGACTTGCCGGATGACAAGCTCGGACGGTGGAGACGGGAAGATGGTGGGCAACGGCGCCAGCACAAGCGCCGGCTCCTCGTCGTCCAGCCGCCAGCCCCGTCGTCGCGCCTCGCGCTCCACCTGCCCCGCCGTCTCGACCTCGATCACCATACTATAGGCACCGGAGTCACGGAAGAACGTCTCGGCCAGCCGGAAGACCTCCTCGGGCCGCGCCGGGCCAAGGACCACGGCCTGATTGAAGTCCGGCCCCGGCTCCCCAGCGGAGATCAGGGTCAGGGCCTCATGAGTCGCGTGCCGAATCGGCCCCGAACGGTAGCGTTCGAGCGGTGAAGGAGTCACGAAGGGGGCTCGGGCGATTGCCCGCGGATCGAGGGTGTTCTCGTCCATCCCAGGCTCCTCCTGTCCGCGGCCAGCCACCCTCCAGCGGCCCCTACTCCGCGACATAGCGGCTGCCGCGTGACCAGGAAGCGGCGGCGGCGACCAGGCAAGCGGCTATCGCGAAGCCAAATGCCTCGTGCAGCCCCGCCTGGAAAGGCTTTGAGATCAGGTGGGGAAAGAAGTCCCGTCCCGTGAGAGCCGCCGCACTGGCCGGAGAGAGATGGCTGAGCGTGGCCGTGCCGAGCAGTTGCTGGACAGGATTGTAGCCCAGGAAGGCGGCAAAGAGAATTGACACGGGCGGCAGGTTGCCGACGTGTTGGGCGGTGGCGAGCGGTACACCGTGCGCGGCCAGGCCGCTGGTCATGCTACTGCTCAAGACGGAAGACAGGCCAAGAATCACCAGGGTAAAGAATATGCCGATCGAGAGTACCTGCGCCGAGTTCTGAAAAGTCGAGTTCATGCTGCCGCCGGCGCCTCGATCCGCTGGCGGGAGACTGTTCATAATGCCCGCGCGATTTGGAGAGGCGAACGCTCCCATGGCCAGTCCGTTGCAGAAAAGGATGGCGGCGAATACGGGGTAGCTAAAGTTGACCGGCAACAGCAGGAGAAGAACGAAGCTCAGGGCGGCGGCGATCATGCCGCCGGTGGCGAACGGCCGGGCGCCCAGTCGATCCGAGAAATAGCCGGACGCGGGCCCTGCCAGCAAAAAGCCCACCGATAAGGGAAGCATGGCGATGCCGGCCCAGAGTGGTGTTTGGGTAAAGCTGTAGCCATGCTCGGGCAGCCAGATCCCCTGCAACCAGATAATCATCATGAACATTAAGCCGCCGCGGGCAACCGCCGAGAGAAAGCTGGACAGCACGCCGAAGGTGAAAGCCTTGATTCGGAACAGTGGCAGGCGAAACATCGGATGGGGTACCCGCGTTTCGACGATGGCGAATAGGGCCAGCAGCGCCACGCCGCCAATCAATTCAAGCAGCACGCGCGGACTGGTCCAGCCCATGGAGTTGCTTCCGTCCTTACCGCCGCCAAATCTCGACTCCACCCATATTTTTCACGTTTCTTTCCGATTCAGTTATCTGCCGTATCCTTTCCCGATGCTTGTCACCACGCGAAGATATTCAGGGCGGCAATTTCTTGATACGAGCCACCCTGC
>JANWHO010000226.1 GCA_025450375.1 Chloroflexota bacterium | reverse complement strand
GCTGGGCGCCCGCATCGGGGCCCGCGCCACCATGGTCGCGGGCACGGTTCTCTGCCTACTGGCGGTGTGGGTGGCCATCTCCAACCTGCGGTAGATTCCTTATCGTTCTAGTCCGTTCAGTGCCCCTTCGACAGCCGCGAACAACGCCTCGGACTGAGGGAGCACGGCCACCACCTGGCGTAAGGGCATGTCGCGGCGGCCATGCAAGCCAACCTCCCGTCCGGCTAACTGAGGAACAGCCCGCACCACAGCGTCCCATGCATCCGGGTCATCAATCAGTTCGATCAGTGGACTGTCGAGGGAGAGCGGCTGGCGGACAGCGGGGCTAATTGGGTAGGACCAATGGTGCGTTCCGGATCCGATCGTGATCGGATCCGCGTCCGTCATGGGGAGGGTCACGGTGGCGGTCGTATTCGGAGGCACGTCGACCGTAATCCCGATGTGCCCTCGCTCTATTGCCCACGCCACCTCGGCCGGCCCATACGGCGTCCGATGCCGCGCGCGGGCGTGCGCGAGCCTGCCGCCCGGACGAGGTTTGACCTCAATATGGCGATACCCCGGCTCCGCGGGAGCGAGGCCGCCGACCGTGCGATGCAGCCAATCGGCGACCGCCCCAAGGGCATAATGGTTGAATGAGGTCATCTCACCGGGATTTACCGAGCCATCCGGGAGCATGCTATCCCATCGCTCCCAGATGGTGGTGGCGCCCATTGTCACCGGATACAGCCACGACGGGCAGGCCCGCTGCGTGAGCAGCCTAAAGGCGGTGTCATATTCTCCGACGTCGCACAATGCGTCGCAAATCAGCGGCGTGCCTACGAAGCCGGTACTGATGCGGTAGCCGCCGTCACGTACGAGGTCGGCCAGCCGCCTGCCGGCATGTCTCCGTCGCTCGCTATCACGGAGCAGATCGAATCGCAGGGCCAGCGCGTACGCGGTCGTGGAGTCACTGACGATCCGGCCGGACGGCGAGATGTATTCACGGTCGAATGCCTCGCGCGCCTCAGTGGCGAGCGTCCGGTAGTGGTCCTCCTCTTTGGCTCTGTTGAGTACTCCCGCCGCCAGCCCCAGCAGTTCGGCCGACCGAGCGAAGTACGCGGTAGCCACCAAATGGGGGTCCGTGCGCGTGTCACCCGGCCGCGCCGGCGGCGCGGCCGGGTCCAACCAGTCGCCAAACTGAAAGCCTCGGTCCCACAGCCGCCGTACCCCCGCCAGATTGGCGATGCAATCAACCCAGGCGCGCATACTGGCAAACTGATCGGCCAGGATGCGCGAATCGCCATACCGTTGGTAGAGTGTCCACGGGACAATTACCGCCGCGTCTCCCCAGGCGGCCGTCGGCGGCAAGGCTCCGTCGCGGACGTTCGGGACGATATACGGCACGACTCCCGCGGGGCTCTGCTCGACTGCCAGGTCCGCCAGCCAGGAAGCCAGGAAGCCCATGGAGTCGTAGAGAAAGGCGGCGGTCGGCGCGAAGACCTGGATGTCACCGGTCCAACCCAACCGCTCATCGCGCTGCGGGCAATCGGTTGGGACGTCGAGAAAGTTGCCGCGCATGCTCCACACCACGTTCTCGTGCAGCCGGTTTACTTGCGGATCCGAGCACTCGAACCAGCCGGTGCGATCGAGATCGGAGTGGCAGACTACCGCCCGGATATCATCCGGGCCCAACTCACCCGGCCAGCCGCTCACCTCGGCATAGCGGAAGCCATGGAAGGTAAACCGCGGCTCCCAGGTTTCCTTCGGTCCGCCCCGTAGGGTGTACTGGTCGGTCGCCTGGGCAAACCGGAGCGGGCGGACGCACAACTCGCCATCCTCAAGCACCTCGGCATGGCGCAGGGTGACCGTCTCTCCCGCCTGCCCCGAGACAGTCAGGCGCAGCCGGCCGACCAGGTTCTGGCCGAAGTCGACGAGAGTGCGGCCCGCCGGAGAAGTAGTGATCGCGATCGGCGCGAGATGCTCGGTTCGCCGCACGGGTGGCCCGAGCGGCGCGACTAGGGTAGCCAGATCTCGATCGATCAGGCGGACGCCGGCCCAGTCGCTAGCATCGTGCCCCGGCTCCGACCAACCCGCCCTTTCCCGGCGCGCGTCGTAGATCTCGCCATCGTAGAGATCGCTGGCGAGGATTGGCCCGGTGGCGGCACGCCAGACTCCATCGGTGACCAGGCGATCGAGTGTCCCATCCGTGTAGCCGATCTCCAGTTGCGCCAACAGCGCAAGCCGATCACCGTAGATATTCCGACGACCGCCATGGAAACCCAACCGGCCCCGAAACCAGCCATCCCCCAGGATGGCGCCGATGGCGTTCGGGCCTTCGCGGAGCAGGTCCGTCACGTTAAAAGTCTGATAGCGCAGCCTATGGTCGTAGCTCGTCCAGCCAGGGGCCAGAACATGATCGCCGACCACGGACCCGTTGAGCTGTATCTCATAGACGCCAAGCGCGGTCACGTATAATCGCGCCCACGCGATCGGCGCGCGTGCGTCGAACTCGCGCCGGAGCAGCGAGCTGGGCTGTGGGCGAGTCGTATCCTCCTCCCAGGCGGGCGTTACAAAGCGTGCCACCCAATCGTCCGCGTGCAGCAGGCCGGCCTCTACAGGGTACGACTCACTCCAACCGGAGGAACGTCCCTCGGCGTCCCACACCTGGACCCGCACCATTCGGGACTCCCGGGACATCAACGGCGCGAACGGCCAGGGGATAAGGACGGATTGGTCAGACTCTATCCGATCGGTCCATTCCCTGAGGGAGCCATCTGCTTCGTACGCCTCGACCGCGTAGGCAGCCTGATACCAGCCAGCGAGGGAGGTAACGACGGTCCAGCTTAGACGGGGCCGAGCGGCGCCGATTCCCAGCGCGTCATGGCGGTATTCGAACTTGAGGGAAGCCACGGTGGTCGTAGCCGTTCCATCACGCGGCAAGGGGCTCGGCGGGGTCATTGCTACTCCTTCTTCGTCTAGTACAGCTTGGCCCGAATACCCTGGCGATTCGATAGGGATACTGGGTAGGGGCACCGCGCACTACGCCGGGCCGCCGCGGCGCCACGTCTACCCGGTGCGCCTGGCAGTACGTCTCTCCCGCGGCGCGCCGCCCGAGATGCGCGACCCGCCGCTCCGGGCCGCGCACTCGCTCTTATTCAGCGCCGTGGGTCGCCCATCTTCACCGCGGTAAACCTACCGGTTGGTCTTCGTGCCCCCGCGCCACCATGGCCGCGGGCGCGGTGCTCTGCCTGCTGGCGGTGTGGGTGGCCGTCTCCAACCTGATAGGGCGGTGATGAGCGAGCGCCGGCTACAGGGAATATCCTCCTACACTTCATCCTCCACGGCGGCCAGCAGCGCCTGGAGGTAGCCGATCGCGTGCGCCCGCCCACGGTGCGCGTATTCTGAGTCGCCGGTCATCCGGGGAACGTGATCGTCCAGGATAAATCCGCTATAGCCGGCGCTCTTCAATGCGCGCATCACCTTCAAGGGATTGAAATTCCCCTCGCCCAGGAACGACTCCTGGAACCGCGGCACCGAGCCCTGAACATCGCGGAAGTGGACGTAAGCAATCTTCCCCGTGGGTCCGAAGGCGCGAATGGCCTCCAGTACCGCCTCCTCGCCCCCCATCTCCGAGATGGTGCCCAAACAGAGGTCAAGGCCAAGGGCCGGGCTATTGGCGATCTCGACTGCCCGCCTCAGCGCCTCCACGCTCCGAAAGACGCGTGCGATCCCGCCCAGCATCGGCACCGGCGGATCGTCCGGATGCAGGGCAAGACGCACCCCCGCCTCCTCGGCCGTGGGGAGCACCCCTTCGAGAAAGTAGTGGAAGTTCTCCCAGATGGCTTCCTCGCTTAGCTCCGCGCCGGCGCCGAACTGGGCATCTTGCACGAACGACTCATTCTCCAGGATACGCCGATCGCGCCGGGCGATAAAGATCTCGCCCAATCTGGCCGGATCAGTGGCCTCCGCCAGATCGAAGGCGCTCACCCGCGCCCCGCCCCGTCCCGGCGCGGTGAGCGAGGTGCGCCACACTGATCCCGGCATGAAGTGAAAGCCCAGGATAGGAATCCCTGCCCTACCTATGTTGCGGATGGTGGCGCGCACATGCTCCAGTTCCCCTTCGCGCCCGGTGAGACCCAACATGCACCGCTCATAGAACGAGTTTGGCAGGTTCTCGATCGCCTCGACCCGCAGCCCATGGCCCTCGCAGCGCTCCCGTAGGGCAAGCAGATCCTCGTACTCCCATCGTTCCGTGCCGGGGAGCCGAGGGGTATTGAACTGAATCCCATCCAGCCCAAGTTGCCGCGCGAAGAGGAGAAACTCCTCATCCGGCCAGGGGAGCTGGCCCAGGGCAATTCTCATCATGTCTCCCGCCTCCGATTCGCGACCTCGGTCGCCTTTTCACGAGAATATCGGACGGATCGGACCGATCCGTCCGATCCGTCCGATCCGTCCCCTACCGGCCGGCCAGAGCCGGCGGCCCAGCGGCGTCCGACCCTCCGTGCTCTCCCGGCTTTCCGTGTATCCGTGACTCTACAATTCCGCCCAAACATCGCCGATCGCTTCCGGCTCGGCCAGGAACCGATACAACTCGGGATTCTCCTTCCACGAGGTGTAGATCGGCCGATCTGCTGGAATGCCCAGGCTTGGAAGGTCGCGCGCATCGACCCGAATCACCGCCGGCACCCTGGCATAGCGGGGATTGACCTCCAGGGTTCCGTCCGCGAGGAAATAGTAGCACGGACCACCGAGCGCCTGGAGCCGCGCATACTCAAGCCGGTTCGCGCGGGCGCACCAAGCGCCAAAGCTCAACCCCTCATCACCATCCGTCACCACGAGATGTATCCAGCCGAAGGGAATCACCAATGTATCGCCCGCCCGCACCCGCACCAAATAGGCGCGCGTCACCTCCGGCGCGCTCTCCTTTTGTAGGAACACATAGCCCTGGCCGGTCCAGAACTCATAGACCTCGGAGTAGCGCCGACCGGTGCCCGGCTTCTCGGAGTGTACGTGGCCCTGGCTCCGCAGCCGCTCACGGCCAATGGTACCATGATTGTAGAGGACCGCCCCATAGAGTAATCCCTGCTCATGGAGGGCCTGCCGGTCCTCGCGTCTATAGAGGTCCATATAGATGGTATAGAGGGGATCCGGGCCAGCGCCGCGCCCGTCTTCCATCATCGGCAGCACTTGCGCGATCGTGCGGGCCTCCGCTGGCGGCTGCTCGATCTCGGGCCCAAACTCCAGAATGAGGCGATCGGGATCAAGGCGCAGATCAAGACCGGCTATCGGCGTCAGATCAATCATCCTTACCGCCGTCCCCTTTCCATCTTCGATTGTCCCGTCGTTACCGGAATCGGGCCAGGCCGCGGACCAACCCGGCGGCGCCGACCAGGGCCGCGCTATCACCCAGGGACGCGGCGCGGATGGGAACCGGCCGAGGTGGACTGGTCCAGGCATGCTCATGCACGAATTGTCGCACGGGCGGTAGAATCTGGTCGGCGGCGTGCATGATGCCGCCGCCAAGAATCACCGCGTCGGGATCATAGACGTGGATGTAGGACACAACGGCGACGGCGAGATGGCGAATATAGGTGGTCAGGACGGCGCTCGCCAGGCCATCGCCCCGTGCCGCCGCGGCCATGATCGCCTCCGGCGTCAGGACGGGCTCGCGGTGTAGGGGATGATCGGGGTCCGTCGCCAGCCGCTCTTTCATCGCGGCGACCAGGGCCGGCGCCCCACAGAACGCCTCGACACAGCCGATATTGCCACAGGTACAGAGCGGCCCATAGGTCTCTATGGTCATGTGGCCGCCCAATATGCCGCCAGTCCCGTGACTGCCCCTCAGGATAGCGCCATCCTGCACGACACAGCAGCCGACCCCGGTGCCGAGGGTCAAGCACACCAGATTTTCCACCCCACGCGCCGCCCCGGCCAGCATTTCTCCCAGTCCATAGAGGCGCGCGTCGTTCTCAACCGCTACCGGGAGGTGAAAGCGCTGTTGGAGCATGTCGACGAGCGGGAAGCCAATCAAGCCCGAAAGGTTCTTCCGCACATCCAGCACGGTGCCGCGCGCGACATCGACGACGGCCGGGAGGCTCAGCCCGATCCCGACCGCTGGCCGTGTACGCAGCAGTTGCTCACTTACAGTGATTATCTGGTCGAGCACATGCTCAAAGCCTTTATCATCCTCGGTGGGCACGATGCGTTGGAGCACCACTTCGTGGTCCACCACGATGCCCGCCTTGATTCGGGTCCCTCCAAGGTCGATCGCCAGGGCGGCTGTATCGTCCACTCCATCGGCTCCTTTGCCGCCATCTGAAAACCCGACTTTCAGCGGACCTTACGCGAACAAGACCCCCTGGGGCGTCACCCGTGCGATAGGGCCGTGTCCCTCCCAGACCATCGCATGGAGAGTGGCGCTGCGGCTTTGGCCCGCGCCCAAACGGAGCGCCGTGCCGCGCGCCACCGCCGCCCCCAACCCTTCCCCGGGCCAACTCGTCCATGGCTCAAGGGCCATGCTATAGGTGCGTCCATACCAGGGATACCCGTAGGCGCCCCGGGCCACCTGCCAGTACCACAGGTGGGGGAAGACGGATACATCCCAGCAGAGGCCGAATCCGGCCCCGATCTGTTCGTTGGCGATGGCGTACCACCCTTCGGGCAGATCGGTGATGTAGAGCATCTCGGCCGTCCGCGCCTCTGGAGCGGGCATCACGCTCAGGTCCAGAACGCCGCCATCCGTACCGTGAATGATAGGCCACCGGCCATTTGCCCCAGCCGCCGCGCGTTGGCGCTCGAACCCGGCTTCGGCCGGTACCTGGACCTGGCCGCCAGGGAGATAAAAGCGGCAGGCCGGTGAGAGGAACGGCGCCCCCACCGTGGGGTGATGTCCCCACATCGTCTCTACCGGTTCGTCAGCCTCGTTGGTCAGCGTCTCCTCAATCTCCAGTACCGCCGCATCACCCCGCAGATGTAAGGTCTTCTGGAGTGCGAGGGGATACCGCGGGAGGCGGACCCGCAATGTTACCGCGATGTGATCGGGCGTGTCCGCCTCCACGCGCGTGTCCCACGGCAGGGTGGTGCTTTCGCCGTGCTGGCCCCAGGCAGCGCCCAGGTGCGTCGAGGGAGGGCCGCCGCTGGGCACGATTTCCTGCCATCCTCCCTCGTAAAAATCCATCATCGGTCCCTGTCCATCCGATGAGGGCAGCGTGGTCCGCGGATCGCGCATCCCCATAGGTGAGGTCCACAGCACGTCGAGGTCGAGACTTTTCAGGCGGAACTCCGTGATATCCGCCCCCTTATCCGGGACCACCGTCACGCGCAACGATCGGTTCTCCAGGACGACGTGCCGCATGCCCTGTCGCTCGTACGCCTGCAAGCGGCACCCATGCTTCCGCGGTTCGATCCAGTCCATATCAGGCTGGCCGCAAGCGCCAGGACGCCGTGCCGAACGGGGCGAGTTCGGCGGCAAGCACCTGCTCGCCCTCCAGGCGGACCGGCGTCGCGCCATCTAGTGGCCGCTCCAGCAGATCGCAGGGCACGGCAAGCGCCGATCCGGGCCAGCGGAGGTGGAGACGGGCCAGGCCGGGCCGTCCTCCGACCTCGTGCAACCGCACAATCCACCCATCGCCGTCGCGTGCCTGTTTCACGGCGTCAAGCGACGCCTCGCCGTCGATCAGCTCGGCGAAGCCGCCCACTGGGGCGGACGCGCCGCCGGCCGCGATCTCCAGGCCCGGATCACGCGCGCTTCTGGCCCCGAGCCGAACCGCCGCCAGCGGGGTCAGCAGTTCGCGGCCCGCGCGTCCCAGGGCGCCCACCGTGGACGTGTGCTCGCTGATCAGGCGATAGCGAGCCACCACCTCGCCCGCCTGACGGGCGAAAAAGTTGGTCATCCAGTGATTATTCAGCACATAGGAGAACAGCAGCCCGTTGTCCAGAACCGGCGGCGAAGGAGTCTTCCCGGTCTTCATCTCGCCAAACTCCACCAGTGGCGCCTCGGCGCAGAGCCAGGTCAACGACAGGTCGCCATCGGAAAGCTGTACCCCATGCTGGAGGTTGTACCAATCGGTTGCCGTGCCCCGGATCTGCTCGACCCCTGGCGTAAAGGCCCCACCGGAGATATCACACCGCACATCCTTGGGTTGGAGCGCGAAGGGGAACGCGATGTAGGCCGCTTCAGTGAAGTCCGCCTCGTCCTTGATGAAGCGCGTGGTAAAGTCCACGTGCTTGTGGGCGTCGGAAAGCCGCACTTCCTGCACGATCGATGGGAAGCCCGGCATGGTCGACGTGCTGATCAGTGAGACACCAAAGGGGTCACGCCGCACCTGGATGCGCGCCTCGGTTGGGGTCGTGAGGGCCACCTCGGCCCGTCCCGGCATGAAGTCAAAGGGCGGATAGGTGGGCGCCAGGGTGTCGGCCCGCCCACCAGGGCTGGTGATCGTCTCATAGATCAGTTGGTTCAGGCGCCAGGGGCCGGGTCCGACCAACTCACGGCCAAGCTCCTTGTCGACCAAGCTGCTGACCGCGCCGCTCCCATCCATCTCGACCCGATAGTAGGCATTCTCGATCATCCGCCCTTCGGTTCGATACGGTGCCGAGACTGGTTCACTTGTCGGTTCCAGGGAAAAGATCGCGTAACCCAGGGCTGGAACCTCGGCCTCGAATTCAATCCAGAGGTCGGTATGCGGGATCAGATGCCCCGTGTAATGCTCCAGTTCACAGCGTACCGCCAACTCGCGTCCGTTCCCATCCAGAACCCGCACGGCGGTCGGGGTGTTGGTGGCGCGATTACGCCAGACCGCGTTATAGCGGATAACCTCGCGCCGGGGCCATGCCAGGGGATTGAAGACGATTACGCGCTCCACGTCAGGAGCGGGCGACGCCGCGTGCGTGGCCAGGGCACGCAGGGCTCGTTCGCGGAAGCGTCGCCCCTCCATCGCGGCATCCTCGGCGTAGAGAACCTTGCGATGGCCGAGCGCGCGCGACTCCAGCGAGTGCGGATCGTCGACACTGCGCCACCAGCCCCAGGTGTGCTCATCGTAATGCAGGAGGTTTTCCGCCAGAAGGTGCAACTCGCCGGCGGGGAACGGATCGGGAGCGCCGAGAGCGGTCGCCAACGCCGCGGCTTTCTCGGCGGTCAGCAAGTCATTATGCGCGAAGCGGACCAGACCCGTCTCGAAGGCGGACGAGCCGACGCCGTCGTCCCACCAATCCGGCCAGGCGCCGCGGTAGACCGGTACCTGATCGCCGTAGCGGGCCGCCACGTCCCGCAGCGCCTCGCCCAGGGTAACCAGCGTGCAGCGGGTATACCCCGCGCGCTGGTTGAACGACTCCACCAGATCACAAAGGGCAGAGTTCGGCATGGCGTTGTCAATGTGGAAGCCCTGCATGGGAATCAGGACGGTGTCAAATGGATAGCCACGCTCTTCCAGGCGCGCCAGATACCGCTCAAGTCCCTCGTAGGAGGGCGCCTCCGGGAAAGAGATCACCTCGTTGCCGGTCATGTAGTGGTCGTTGTTCCAGACAAACAGACGCTCTCCGGTTGGCCCCTCCCACCAGAAGCCGCCTGGCCGCTCCTCCGGCAGCGGCGAGCCACCCCTGGTCGGGTTGACCGCCGTGTTCAGATAACGCACTCCGGCTTGGGCCAGTAGGTGGATATAGAAGAGATTCACTCCATTGATGTCGCTGCTCATCGCGGTATCGACTGCGACCCCACATGCCTGGGCGATCTCCAGGGTCGGGGTGAGAGACCGGATTAGCAGTTCGGGCGGCGCGAGCTGGGTCAAATGAAAATAGCTGGCGGTGATCTGCACGCGGCCCTGCCGCGCGTAGTGGGCGAAGCGGGCGCGCTCCTCCTCGCCGGCGCGTTCCCAGAAGCGGGCCAGGGTCCAGCCGGTCTCCACGGTCCAGGCGAAGCGCGATTCGGGCGCTCGGTCCTCGGTTTGCCGGCAGAGGTCCAGCGCGCGCCGGATATTGGCTGCCTGTTGCTCGGCCACCTCCTCCTGGGGATGGGTGTAGCCGATGTCAGTGTGGGTATGGTGGTAAAAGTAGACACGGTTGATACGATCGGCCATGGACGGGAACCTCCGCTTATTCGGCGCCGGCGGTCAAGGTCAGACCGCGAATCATGTAGTTACGCAGCAGCAGGAAGAGGACGATGGTCGGCAGCGACGCAATCAGCGCCGCCGCGAGGACGGTCGGCGGCCCCTGGGTGGCATACAGTCCTTGCATCCCCGCCAGGGTCGGCATGACCGGTCGCACCCCATCCGAGGTCGAGAGCACGAGCCCGAAGATCAGGTCGTTCCAGATCCAGGTGAATTGGAACAGGAACAGCACGGCGATTGACCCGCGGGCCAGCGGCATGCAGACGCGCCAATACACATCCACGTCCCGGCAGCCATCGAGGCGTGCCGCCTCCAGGATCTCGCGGCTGATCGTCGAGAAGGCGCCTCGCATCACGAAGAGACAGAAGGGGATGGCGATCGCCGTATAGAAGAGGGCCATCCCGATCCACGTATCGTAGAGGCCGACTCTGTTATAGGTCTGGAAGAGGGGGATCAGATACATCTGGAAGGGGACGATGGTGCCCGAGAATACGAGAATGAACCAGAAGAACGGGGCGCGGATGCGGAGCCGCACGATAGCGAAGGCCCCGAGCGAAGCGAATACGATCGCCATGCCCGCCCCGACGACCCCGTAGGAGAGGCTGGCCAGGAAGCCGGGGCCCAGGCCGGCGGTCTGCCAGGCGGTCTGGAGGTTGGCAAAGAAGTCGGCTGGATTCGTGGGAAGCGCCCAGGGCGAGGTGGCGAAGTACTCCGAGGTGGTTTTCATCGGAGTGATCAGCGGCGACCAGAATGGCGCTATCCAGAGGATTGCCAGGGCCACCACCGCGATCTGTATGAGCCACCGACTATACCGCCGCCGGTTGGGCCGCGTAGCGGGCGTGGGAGTCACGGGAGCGACGGCGCTCATGCGTACACCTCCGCGTCCCGGCGGAACATGGTGTGCAAGTAGGGGATCGAGACCACCATCACGATCAGGCTCAGCACGATGGCGACCGCGGCTCCATACCCGAGTTGAAAGCTGACGAACGACTCGCGATACATGGTCACGGCCAGGGTCTCGGTGGAGCGATAGGGGCCGCCCTGGGTCATCACCCAGATCAAATCGAACACCTTGAAGCTATTGATCAGCGCGATCCCGACCACGATGGTGAGCATGGGGCGGAGGAGCGGCAAGGTGATGCTCCAGAACAGTCGCACCGGACCGGCGCCGTCCAGCGTTCCCGCCTCGAGCGGTTCGCGGGGAATATTTTGCAATCCGACCAAAAATAACAGCATATTCGGCCCCAGGCCCTGCCAGGTAGCGGCGACGAT
>JANWHO010000225.1 GCA_025450375.1 Chloroflexota bacterium | reverse complement strand
GTTCCTCGTCATCGACCGCATAGCCGGCGACACGGATTCGCGCCAGTTCCTCCCGAAGGAGAGAGCGATTGGTGGCCGGGTGTGCCCTCCGACCGCTGGAGCGCATGACCGCGACAGCCCAGGCTATAGCGGCGGGGCGCGACGGCGCGCTTGACCGGAGGAGATGCGTCTATTGGCTGCGCGCTTCGGGCGCGATCTTGTTATCGGGACCGGCCCGCCAAACGGAGAGGCCGACACGCTCACCGTACTGGCCGACTCCGATCGCCTGCACCAAATTCTGCTTATTCACGGTTATCCTGCCGGCAGACAGCTAACTCCCCCGCGTGGGCGCAAAAGGCTACCCAGGTACTGTTGGGGCTCGATCCCTAAACGAGTTGTGCGCTCAGGACAAAGGATAGGTGATCTTGCGTATCCCGTACCATCCAATGACGGCGATCCGCTATAGTCCGAAATCCAGGCGGCACAACCGGGCGTGCGCGGGGCCTTTGACCGTTCCTGCACATAGTAAATAACTCCTCTACCCATGCTCGCCAGCCCCAACCAACTAACAACAAGGGAGGGTATCTCACTATGTGCAGTTGCCCTCTCAACTCGGCACATGGGCTACCGCGTCTCGACGGATTGTCCAATCCCCCCAGACGCGAAGCTCGCCAGAGTCGCGAATACCCACCTCTCCGCTCAGCACGTACTTTTCGTAAGCCACAATCCCCATGAAGGGAAGCGTCCGGGCTCATCCGGATTCATCGCTCCTCCGCGCGTCGCCCGGCAATTTTGAGCAGCAACCTTGTCCTTCGTTATGCGCCGCGTCTGGGACTGAGCAACGGAGAACTCCTACTGGACCAGTACATTTGGCAGCGCATCGGCCGCCCTTGACCATGCTTTCGCCCGTTCCCCGACGCGCCCGCATCGCGCAGTACGACCTTGGCGCGCCGGATTATGACGCGCCGGCAAAGGAGATATTCGGTGGCCTCATCGCCTCGCTCGCGCCCTGACCTGCTGGTCCGGCAGATGCTTGAGGAGTCAGGCACCGGGCCGATCACCGCCGCCGATGCCTCGTTTGTCCCCATGTCTCGCGCCCTGCGGATTCCCATCGAGCGTATTGCCCCTAATCCAGATAACCCTCGGAAGTCCTTCGAGGGTTTGGCGGATCTCGCGGCCTCAACCGGGGATCGGGGCCTCCTGCAACCGCTTGTGGTGCGGCGCGACCCCGAGCGGCCTGGCTATTATGTAACGATTGCCGGGTCGCGCCGCTTGATGGCCGCTCTCCTTGTGTACCAAGGGGATCTTCCCGCCAGTCAGCAGTGGGTGGCGACGCTTCCGTGCGTCGCGGACGAGGTAGACTCGGATGCCTTTGCCGACACCCTGGCCGAGAACATGGCGCGGCAAGATCTCAGTCGCGCCGAGGTGATGGAGGCCGTCCTGCGGCTTGCGCCGGGATAATGCGGCTCCGACCTCACAGGTTCGCCTAAAGTTGCACATAGTCGAAAAGTCGAGCGGTTGAGTTGACAGTGCTGATTGCGCGCTCATAGACTGGGAAGCATCCGCTTGGGTCGTTCCGTTAACATGAGAGTGGTACATGCAGGCTCAAGCAGAGCAGCCAACCGCGCGACGATCCCTGACCACCTTACAACGTGGATTGCGCGTGCTTGAGGTCGTGGCGGCCGAGCATGGGCAAATCACCGCCAAGCAACTCAGTAAGCGCATGGGCATTCGCCAAGGCACCTGCTATCACCTACTCCGCACCTTGCAGGAGGAAGGCTACGTGGTCCGCCTGCCTGGCGGCCAATACGATCTCAACGGGCGGGTGGCCTTTCTCCAGGATAGCTTGCGTTCTCGGCTGACTCCAGACTTGAAGGTGCTCTCGATCTTGCGCGAGTTACACGAGACCGTCAATGAAACCACCTGCGTCTGCGGCTGGTACCGGGAGCAAATCGTGGTCCAATGGTATCTGGAACCCAAACGCGCGCTCCATGCGCGCAGCCTGGAGATCGGCTATGACCAGAATGCCCATGCCCGCGCCTCCACCAAGGCCATTCTGGCCTTTCTCCCGGACAAGCTGGTGCGGGCCTACTTCACCAGTCGCGGCATGCCCAAGTTGACCGCGCATACGCTCACCGATATCGAGGGGCTGCTGAGCAATCTTGCCACGACGGCCCGACTTGGCTGCGCTATCGATCGCGAGGAGATGGCCAGAGGGGTATGCTGCATTGGAGCCCCGTATTTTGATGAGCGCGCGTTTCCCATAGGGGCGTACGGGCTCTCGGTACCGACCGACCGCTTCGAGGAGAACTACGAACTGCTCGTCAGCGCCGTTATGGCGGCGGCCAAGGATACGTCCATCAAGTGTGGCTACGCGGGCAGCTATCCGCCAGCCTCTCCACTGCTGCGATTGGCCATGTGATGGAGGAGCGGCCCACGGCGCCGGCTCCGCCATGCCGCGGGGCGGAATCCTGGGACGAAACGATGGACATAGCCTTGGGGCGCCGAGATCGGGCGGATGTAAGGAGGGATGGTGGAGCACAGGTAGGGCGACCCTGGATGCGCGGTGGCGGGATGGGGCCAAGGTTAGTTGATGAGACCTTCTCTCCTCGCCGCTCATGAGATCATCATAGCTATTCTTAGGAGACGTCGGATGTTAGGATTGTCGCGCGGTATGCGGATGGCAGGTGTCATCGCGGTTCTCGCGAGCGCACTCGCCGGCATGGGTCCGGCCCCCTTGACAAGCACGCGCGTAAGCGCGGCGCCCGTTCGTGGGGGAATGCTGAGGGTCGCGCTCCCGGTCGACGCGGGCACGCTGGATCCGCGGCTGTATCAAGACACCTCGGCCTTCGCCGTGGACAGCCTGATCTTCAATGGGCTGGTATCCATCGACAACAGTCTTACGCCTATCCCGGATCTGGCGACCTCATGGAAGTCGGTCAACCCCACCACCTGGGTATTCCATCTGCGGCAAGGGGTGAAGTTTTCCAATGGGCAGCCGTTTACCGCCAAGGATGTGGTCTACACCTATACCACGCTGATCGATCCGCGTCTCAACTCCCCGCAGAGACAACTCTATACGCCGATCAAGAACGTGGTCGCCCTCAACCCATACACCGTGCAATTTAATTTGCACTATCCGTACGCGCCCCTTCTGAGCTATCTCTCGATGGGCATTGTCCCGGCCGGTACGCCGAATAACGCCAGCTTCGCCATTCATCCGATCGGCACTGGTCCCTATGTCCTGCATGCGTGGCAGCGCAATGACAAAATTGACTTGACTCGAAACCCCGGCTACTACGGCACTTCGCCGTACCTTAACGAAATCGTGTTCTATGTCATGCCTGACAATACGGCACAGGTCACGGCGCTCAAGTCCCACTCGCTCGATCTGATCACCTCACCCCTGCCGCCGCAGGATGTGGTCAGCCTCAGGCAGGACCATAACGTGACTATCCAGGAAGAAACCGGTGACGGTATCCTCTACTTGCCGCTCAACATGCGTGACCCCATGCTCAGTGACTTGCATGTGCGCCAGGCGCTCAACCTCCTCGTGGATCGCAGGGCGATTGCCCAGCAGTTTTTCCGGAGCATCGACCAGGCGGCGGCCACCTCCTTGCTTCCCGGCACCTGGGCCTTTGACACGTCCATTCAGGCTCCGGCCGCTAATCCACAACAAGCGGCGCGCATTCTGGCCCAGGATGGCTGGAAGAAGGACGGCAGTGGGATACTGGCCAAGAATGGCCATGAGTTATCCATAACCCTCTCGACCTATAACGATCCCAATCGGGTCGAGATTCTCACCTATCTGCAAAACGTGCTCCAGCAAGCGGGCATCAAGGCGAACGTGGTGCAGAGTGATTGGCCCACCTTCCTGGGCAACGTCCAGGCGCACCGTTTCCAGATCGGGATCATCGGCGCCCTCAATCTGTATGACCCCGATCGCGGGATGTATCAGGGCTTTACCACGACCGGTACCAATAACTGGAGCGGCTACTCCAACCCAGCGGTGGACCGGCTTCTGCAACAGGCACGCCAGGAAAGCGATCGCGCCAAGCGCAAGGCCTTGTATGTGCGCGCCTGGACGATTCTGAATCACGATCTGCCGTGGATCATGCTCACCACTCAGGGATGGGTCGCCATCACCCAGCAGAATGTCCATGGCTACCAGACCAACCGCACCGGTTCCATGCAGCCGCTGGAAAAGGTCTGGCTGTCATCGTGACGTACGGCAGGGGGCGCGGGATCGCCGCCGCGCCCCCTCGCGACTAACGGGAGCGAGCGGCCATGATCAACTATTGTCTGAAGCGCCTCCTGCTCCTCATCCCGGTGATCCTGGGCATTACTCTGTTTGTCTTTCTGATCGTCCATCTGATTCCCGGCAATCCCGCTCTGGTCATTCTGGGCTCCGACGCCAGCGCGGCCCAGGTCGCCCAACTCAACCACCAGCTCGGCCTTGACCAGCCGCTCTGGCAGCAGTTTTTCAGCTATGTGGGCCAGCTTGCTCACGGGGATCTAGGCACCTCGCTGACCCAGCACCAGAGCGTGAGCAGCTTGATTGGCTTCGCGTTCCCCAATACGGTTGAGTTAGCCATCGCGGGGATGATCATCACGCTGCTGATCGGCATTCCGCTCGGCGTGGCATCGGCGGTCTACCGCAACAGTATCCTGGACTATGCCGCCATGGCTTTAGCCCAACTGGGAACCTCCATGCCGGTCTTTTGGCTGGGCACACTTCTGGTCCAGATCCTGGCCCTGGACCTCGGGCTCTTTCCATCATTTGGGATCGGCCCCGCCCTGGGCCCAGCGTTCAGTTCGCTGGCGAGTGGGGATTCCGGTCCCCTCTCGGCGCTGTTTTCGCACCTGTTGCTGCCCGCCCTTACCCTGGGCCTCTCCGGGGTTGGCGTGGTCACGCGGATGGTGCGATCGGCGATGATTGAGGCGCTCGGACAGGATTATATTCGGACCGCGCGCGCCAAGGGACTAAAACGGCGCTTCATTATCTGGCGCCATGCCCTGCGCAACGGCCTGCTCACGGTCATTACGATCATCGGCCTGCAGTTTGGCTATTTGCTGGGCGGCGCGGTGATTGTCGAGACGATCTTCGCATGGCCCGGCCTCGGGCGGTTGGCGGTGAACGCCATCCTGGCCCGCGACTTCCCGGTGGTCCAGGGGTGCGTGCTGGTCATCGCGCTGATGTTCGCCATAGTTAACCTGGTGGTGGATCTGGCATATGGGCTGGTCAATCCGAGGATTCGGCTTCAATAAGGTGGCCGGCGCCCTCCGGCGGCATGCCGGGCTCTGGCTGGGGCTGGCCATGGTTGGCGTGGTGGTCGTGGCCGCCATTTTCGCCTCCTTCATCGCGCCCTACCCCGAGAACAAGATGGACATCTTCAATAATCTGGCGCCGCCATCCTCGCAACACCTACTCGGTACTGACAACTATGGCCGGGACATCTTGACCCAGGTGATCTATGGCTCGCGCATCTCCCTGGAAGTGGGCTTCAGTTCGGTCCTGCTGACCGCGCTGATCGGGGCCACGCTGGGCCTGCTGGCGGGCTACTTCGGCGGCCCCTTGGATATGCTGGTGATGCGGGTGAGCGACATCGTCCTGTCCTTCCCGATCATTCTCCTGGCCCTGGCCCTGGTGGGCGCCCTGGGCCCCTCGGCGGAGAACGTAGTGATCGCCCTCGCCCTGGCCTACTGGACCAGCTATGCCCGCCTGGTGCGCGCGACCACCCTGAGCGTGAAAGAGGAACTCTATGTCGAGGCGGCGCGGGCCCTGGGGGCTGGGCATGGGCGCATCATGCTGCGCCACCTGCTGCCCAATATCGCCGGACCGATCGTGGTGCTGGCAACCCTGGGGGTCGGCGCGGCGATTGTGGCGGAAGCCTCGCTCGACTTCCTGGGCCTCGGCGTCCAGCCGTCGACGGCGAGCTGGGGCTTGATGACCGCCGACGGCCTGCGCTTCCTCAGTCAGGATTCCAATCTCTCGACCTTCGCCGGGATCGCGATCATGTGGACCGTGCTCGGCTTCAACCTGGTGGGCGACGGGCTGACCGACCGCCTCAATCCGAAGCTCGCGCGGCGATAGGCCAGGACCGCGAGGCGCCCTGGTCATACCGAAGGAGAAGACCATTGCGGCATACCTACCATCCAATCGAAATAACCAACCTCGCTAGCGGGCAACCGCTCATCCTGCCCTTACATGAATTGCAAGGCACGGGCGGAGGCCCGACGGTCGGTATCTCCGCCGCCATCCATGGTGACGAAGGGATCGGCGTGGAGATTCTACGGCGCCTGGCCGAGGACCAGGCGTTGGCAGCCCTGAAAGGCCGCCTACTGCTCCTGCCCCTGGCCAACCCCCTTGCCTTCCAGAGCTTTAGTCGTAACACGCCGCTTGACATGCTCAATCTGAATCGGGTCTTTCCCGGCGACCCGGACGGCTGGCTTACCGAGCAGCTGGCCCACACGATCACGACCGAATTTCTCCGCAAAATCGACGTGCATATCGATCTGCATGCCGGGGGACTCTTCCCCGTGGTCGATTACGTCTACCTGCTCAATGCTCCGGCGCTTTCCCGCGCCTTTGGCCGCCCCTATCTGTTCCAACCGGCGCATCCCTACACCGGGACGACCAGCGAGGTAACCCTGGAAGCCGGGATCCAAACCGTGGTGGTCGAGTTGGGCGGGGGCCTTGTCCCCCAGGAGCCCTTCGCCCTCCAGGGCCTGGCCGGGCTGAAAAATGTCCTGGCCGAGCTGGGCATGCTGCCCGAGCGCCAATTCTCGTTGCCGCCACAGACCCTACTCCACCGCATCGACATCGTCCGCCCGCGCCAGGGTGGGCTCTTCGTCCCGGTGGTGGATATGGTGGGAGCGAAGGTGACCAAGGGTGAGGTGTTGGGCCGAGTGGTGAGCCCGCTCAGCTTCGCCCTCCTCGAGGAAATGCGCTGCCCGCTTGAACAAGGAGTCATGATCTTGACCCATCCCACGGCCCATCGCATCGAGCCGGGCGACTACGGCTTCATGGTCGGTGACCTGCAAACGGCGGAGGCGCTGTCATGATCGGATCGGCGGAGCACGACTTCGCGCGGCGCCTGGTTGGTCTGGTCCTGGGCATCGACGCGCTCTATCGGAGCGTACTGCCGCCCGATCTCGAGGGTCTGGCCCGCGAGGGCTGGGTGGCGATCAATCTCTCACGGACGCCGCCCACGCCGATCACCAGCTATGCCCAGGCGCGTGCCATGGTCAAGGAACTGGAGCGTGAGGTGGACTCCCTGGGATTGACGACGGGCCGCGTCCGGTATTTTCAGGATTACCTGCACGCGATAGAAACCTTTTGCCTTTGGCAAGAAGGGCAGGCTATCCCCTATGAGGAACTGACGGGCTCCTTGCTTGGGATTTCGGTAAGTCCCCCCGATCTCGAGCCGCTGTTGCATGATCTCGATCAAAGTCTCCGCGCGGCGGGCCTTAGCGGCGAAACCGCCGCCATGATTGCCGCCTTTCGCGCCAGCCGCGCCGTCCCGCGCGATCAGGTCATCCCAACCCTCACGCGCTATATGGATGAGGCACGCCAATGGGTTCACCGCGAATTCTTTCCCCTCCCGGACGATTTTCAGTTTCACGTGGAAGGTGAGGGTGGACTATCCTACAACGCGTACTGCGAATACGTGGGCCGGTTCGTGCGCATCAACCTCGACATCCAGTTCACGCACGAGGACTTGAAGCACCTGGCCTGCCATGAGGCGTATCCCGGCCATAGCACCCATATCTTGCGCCGTGAGTTGTTGGTCGAGCAGGGAAAGATGACCGAGGATGGCCTCCTCGTGGTGACCGATACGCCAACTTCGCCGCTGTTCGAGGGGATCGGCGAAATCGGCCTCACCCTGGTGGGCTGGGACCAGACGGAGGCCGAGCGGATCAATCGCCTGATCGTCCGCCTGGACGCCGCCGTGGGGGTCTGGGCCGGCCATCTCTTCGCGCAAGGACGGCGCGACGAGGGGATGGCGTTGCTGCGCCGCTATCGGGATGAAGCCTGGGCCGAGGCGCGCTGGCGATTGATCGAGCTTCCGATCCGCGGCCCGTTCATCTGCGCTTAGTACTTTGGCGATCAGGTCGTTCATGCCGCGCACGCCCGGATGAAAGACCAAAAGGCGTTTCTCACCCACCTCTATGATGCGATGCATTCGCCTTCGTCGTTGGCAATCGACGCGCGGTGAGCAGCCAGAAAGGACGAGGGCTATGACCTTGGGGACGATGCGCAGCCAGGAGCTTTACGAACAGGTGCGGGATAGAGTACCGGGCGGGGTCCATTCCAACACCCGCGCCCGCGCGCCGCATCCGCTGTATTTCCGCCAGGCGATGGGGCCGTATCTGATTGATATTGACGACAACCGCTATACCGATTTCGTGTGTGGGAACGGGGCCATTATTCTCGGCCATGGCGATCCGGACGTAACGGCGGCGGTGCGAGCCGCCCTGGCGGACGGCGTGACCACGGGGAGCGAGACGCGCTGGTCCGTCCAGGCCGCCGAGTTGCTCTTGGCCTGTGTCCCGACAGCCGAGATGGTCCGGTTCGCCAATAGTGGGACCGAGGCCGTGATACACGCGCTCGAAATCGCGAGGGCCGTGACGGGGCGGAACCGGATTGCCAAGGTGGAAGGGGCATACCATGGTTGGCATAGCGATGTCTATGTTTCCGCGTGGCCGGATCTCTCACAAGCAGGGCCGGCGGAGCGGCCGCTGCCGGTCGTGACCCACCGGGGGGCCGACGCGGAGCAGAGCCGGCGGACCCTGATTCTCCCGTTCAATGACCTCGAGGCGACGCGGAAACTGCTTGCCGACCATGGTCATGAGCTGGCCGCTCTCATTATCGAGCCGGTGATGATGGACATCGGCTACATCGAAGCTACCCAGGAGTATATAGACACGCTGCGGGAGCTTACCGCCAAACAAGGCATCCTGCTAATCTTCGACGAGTTATTGACCGGTTTCCGGGTCATGCCGGGCGGGGCCCAGGAGTATTATGGCGTCACCCCCGATCTGTCGACCTTTGGGAAGGCTATCGCGAACGGCTATCCTCTGGCGTGCGTGACCGGTCGGCGCGACTTCCTGATGGCCAGCGCGCCGGGCGGCGCCTGTGCCTGGGTCGGCACCTATAACGCGCATACGGTGAGCATGGCGGCGGCGGTGGCCAGTCTGACCAAACTTCAGGAGCCAAGGACCTGGGCGCGGCTTCAGGAGCTTACCGAATATCTTGAAGTCACCTTTGTCCGGCGTGCCTCCCAATTAGGCATCCCGGCCATTCTTCGCGGGCGCGGCGGCAATTTTCATTGGTACTTCGCCGCTGGGCCGGTAACGGACTATCGGACGGCGGCCGCCGCGAACCGCGAGATGCACGCCGCCTTCGCGGCCCGCGCCCTGGAGCGCGGGGTCTGGCTGTCCGCCGGGGCGCTCTCGCATCATTCGCTTACCCTGGCCCACGACCGGGCCCATCTTGATCGATTCAGCGACTGCCTGGGCGATCAGTAGACGATACATACTCGCGGCCTAACGGTCGCGGGCACCACGTCACCATAGCTATCGGACGGCTCGGAGCGCCGGCCAAGGAGGAAGCATGCAGCCCTCGATCCAGATCAGCCGCGCCGAGTTTGACGCGCGAGCCGCCCTTTTGCTCGATCATCTCCGGGCGGAAAACCTGGACGGCACCGTGCTCTTCGATAATTTCCACATCCTGTATTGCACGGGGTTCGCCTTCTTCCCCACCGAACGGCCAATCGCCTTCATTATGAACCGGTCGGGAGAGAAAGCGCTCTTCGTGCCCAGTCTGGAGGTCGAGCACGCGCGGATCCAGACCGGTTTCGCTCGGGTTGATCACTACGTCGAATATCCCTACGACCCTCATCCGATGGAGGTGCTCAAGACCACGCTTACCACGATGGGCGTGACGGACCGGGTCGGCGCCGACCTCGATGGCTACCCCGCGATCCTGGGTTACCGCGGGCCGTCGCTGACCAGGTTGTTGGGAAATCCAGTGATCCCAGTCGGCGACTTCATCGAGGATTTGATGATGGTGAAAAGCGCCGCCGAACAGGCGCTCATTCGCGAGAGCGTCAAGTGGGCCAATCTGGCGCACCGACTGTTGCAGCGATACACGCGGGTGGGGGCGACGGAGACAGAGGTAAGCTTGCGCGCCGGCCACGAGGCGACGCTGGCCATGATCGACACCCTGGGATCCTTGTATCGGGCCCAGAGCATGTTTTGGGAAGGCGCCGGCGCGATCTACCGGGGCCAGGTCGGGCGGCATTCGGCGATTCCCCACGCGATGGCCAACAACGTGGTCTTTCAACCAGGTGACGTGCTGGTCTCCGGCACGCTGGCCCCACTGTGGGGCTACAACTCCGAGATCGAGCGGACCATGATTATCGGACCCGCGTCACCCGAGCAGCAACGTTTGTTCGGACACATGAAGACAGCGCAGGAGGTGGCCTTCGACGCGCTCAGGCCGGGAGCGACCTGCGCCGACGTGGATCGCGCCGTACGCGTCTATTACGAGGAACATGATCTGATGCGCTACTGGAAGCATCATTCCGGGCACGGAATAGGGCTGCGCAATCATGAGGGACCGTTCCTGGATATCGGCGATCATACGGTGCTGAAGCCGGGCATGGTGTTCGCGGTCGAGCCAGGTCTCTACGCGCCCGAGCTGGGCGGCTTCCGCCACTCCGACACGGTACTAATCACGGAAGATGGCAGTGAACTGCTCACCTACTACCCCCGCGACCTGGAGAGCCTGACCATTCCGCTGTGATCGGCTGGGCCTGTGTAGGCGCCATCAAGCGAGCGGCGATCCGCTCCCGATGATCAGGAGTTGGGCACCCGGAGATCACCTTTCGGAACCTATTGCGTCGAGTTCTGACTACCGTTTTGGAGACGAGGCGGCATGCAAGCCGTTAGCTGGATGTTTCCCTCCAGCTGGCACGGTCTCGCGGCGCTCGGTACGACCCAGGTCTCGCGTGCCCGCAATTCACTCGCGCCGGCCGCCGAATGAAGCTGCCCGGCGCCGCGTTCCACGACCAGGATCGAGAAGCCTCTAAGCTGATCCAGCGGCAGCCAAGCGGAGGAAGGCTTCGTGGATGTCTGCCCGACGCTCATGGCGCGCCGCGAGCCGATCTGGCGCGGATCAAGAACCTGGAGGGCGTACCCAAGCTGCGTGCTCCGGAGGCAAACCGCGTCATCGGAGAGGGATACACATTCCGACCGGAGCTTTGACGGATGGGTGCGGTCCTGGCTCTTCTGGAAGGGCGCCATTCGGTGATACGGTTAGAGATTAAGCCGACTGGTCTATTGCCTCTTGGTACCCTAGAAGTATGAGCACAGCCCCGCAGGTGCATTTTGCGACCCTCGATGCAGTCCTGGAACGGATCACCTACGCCAATGAGGAGACCGGCTATACCGTCGCCCGCGTCGCCACCGCACAGGGCGGCAGTGGCCTGCTTACCGTGGTCGGCTCCCTGCTTGGCGCACAGCCGGGCGAGAGTCTCCGCCTGCGCGGTGTCTGGAAGTCGCATCCAGAGTGGTGCTGGGCTTGGGATCCAAGCGCACGTCGATGATCGGTCGGGCCTGGGAGGAACAGAAGGCGATCAAGGAGGTCATGCTCTTTCTCCAGGGGGTGGGAGTGTCCACCTCGCTCGTCGTGCGCATCTATAAGACCTACAGGGACGCCAGTATCTCCGTGGCCAAGAACGAGCCCTACAAGCTGGCCGGAGATGTGTGGGCCATCGGCTTCAAGACCGTCGACACGATTGCGCAGGCGATGGGCATCCCGCACGATAGCCCCCCAACGGGTCAAGGTGGGACTCCAGTTCACGCTTTCGGAGGCCAGCAACGAAGGTCACTACTATCTCCCGCAAGCCGCCCTGATCGCCACCGCAACGGCGATTCTCACCGTGGAGTCGGTGCTTGTCGAGACCTGCCTGACGGATCTCTCGGAGGAGGAAGGGGTAATCACGGAGTATCTCCCAGGCCCTGCGGGCGGCGCGACAATCCCGGCCGTCTACCTGGTGCCGTTCTACCGCGCCGAGGTGTCATTGGCGCACGGACTCCGCCGTCTGCTGCAGGCATCGACCGAGCGCTTACCGACTTTTCAGCGTGTGGACTGGGAGGCGGCTATGACATGGTTGCAGCGTACGACCAGGAGCACGCTGGCGCCCGAACAGGGCGCGGCAGTCCGTCTGGCCCTGACCGAGAAGGTGGCGGTGCTCACTGGCGGCCCGGGCTGTGGGAAGAGCTTCACCGTGCGCTCCATTGTCACCCTGGCCCGGGCGAAACGGGCCAGGGTCGTCCTCGTCGCGCCGCCAAACGCCTTGCCGAACTCGCGGGCATGGAAGCCGCGATGCTGCACCGGCTGCTCCAGTTGCGGCCGGGCGGGCCACCGTACTGGTCCACCGCTCCAGTTGCGGCGCCGTGTCACCGGCGAGGCGAGGACGTGATCGGGCCCCTGCGGCGGTGACGCGGGCGACCATGCTACAGCGATGCTTACCCGGAGGTGTCGGATTTCCGACAGCATCTGACCCTTTTTGCACGGGATACCGCTCGGGCCAGGGCGAAAATCCATGCATCTTGTCCACAAACCCCTGGCAATACTCAACCACCGCGCGTATAGTTTCTTCCATGACTGCACAAGAAGGTAGGGTGTCGCGCGCTGGGACGACCGAACTCCTGAGTACGGCGAATGTCGCCGAGGCCCTGACCATCAGTCGGTCTCGCGTCCTGGCGCTCATACGCGGCCAACGGCTCCCAGCAATCAAGATAGGCCGTGAATGGCTGATCGAGAAAGCGGACTTGGGTATGGTGACTGAGCGACACGTTGGCAGACCACGGGCCGTGATCTCCGAGCCCCCGGCGCCCAGGAAACCGGCGGGGCTGCCTGGGCAGGCGTCCAGTCCGCGCCCTGCCGCCTCTCCAGGGGCTCACCCAAGGCCGCGGACCACCTATACGCTCGCGATCGGCGCCCAGAAAGGCGGGGTTGCCAAAACCACCACTACCCTCTATCTTGCCGCGCGCGCGGCGGCGCATTTTGGCAGCACGCCGGAACACCCAACCGTATGTATCCTGGATCGCGACGAAGCTCAGAATCTCTCGGTCCTTGCGCGCCTCGATCCAGACGTGATCGCGCCCGGTGTACGCTTACTGGAGGGAAGCAATGTCCCCGCGCCGGCGCAGGGCTATCGCATGGTCCTCGTCGACACACCGCCCGGGCTCGCGGCCCTGGATGCGTTGCGGGACGCTGACCTTCTGGTCGTGCCAGTGCTGGCGGAAAAGCAGGGGGTGGCCAACCTCTCGCAGTATCTGCGCCTGATCGAGGGACTGCGCCGCACGACCAATCCGCGGTTGCGGTTGCTGGCCGTGCTCCCCACGATCGTGGAAAAGCGCAATGCCTTGCACCGCGATATGCTTGAGCTTATCGGACAGATTGCCGCCCAGCACTACGCGCCGCTCCATGTGCTTCCCCCTATCCCGCGGGCGAATAGCATCGCGCGTGTCGATTTGCGCGCCACGGGGTATGACGCCGCTGCGAAGGAACTCTTCGATGCCCTCGGCTAAGAGGCGGCGGGAAATCCAGTTCGCCGCTGATCTCCTGGGCGACGATCAGGGTGGCACACCATACGACAACGACGTCAAGGCAGCGGAGGGGTCGTTTCAGCGCATGGCCGACGCCTACCTGATTCCCATTCAGCGCCTCTCACCCAACCCCAACAACCCGCGACGCCAGATTACTCATCTTGAGGAACTGGCGGCGTCCATCGCCGAGACCGGACATGTGCTGCAAAACCTGGTAGTGCGCCGGCATCCCGACAACGCCGGATTCTACATCGTCACCGCCGGCAGCCGCCGCCTCGGGGCCGTGCAATTGTTGAATGATGGCGGTGTGCCCGGAGTGAGCGTCCATATCGACGCCCTACCCTGCGTGATCGAGGAAAGGTCGGCGGATCAAACCTATCTCGACGCATTGACCGAGAACGCCGCCCGGGAGGATCTTACCCGGGCCGAGCTCATGGATGCCGTCCTCTATATCAGCCGCGCCTACCGCTTCTCCGCCCGTGAAATCGCCAGGCGTATCGGGCGCCATCACTCAGACATCTCCGAATTGCTCGGCGTGGCGCGCGACGAGGAAGTGGCGACCCTTGTACGAAGTGAGGTCATCAACACCAGCGTCGGCGCCGCCATTGCAAAGCAACCGCCGCCAGCGCGGCAGGAGATCCTGGCCGCCGTTCGGCAGCGGCATATACGCACGGCGGCCGACGTAGCTCGCCTGGCAGCCAGGGTGACCCACAACGGCCTGCCGCCACGATCACCCGACTTCCCCGAATGGGATGGCATCCCGGTCGCCCATCCCGGCCAGGATGCGGACGAGCCGGCCACGGTCTTTGTAACGCCCGTTGACACGAGCGCCAGGAACGCCGGCGTCCCCAACCAGAATCAACCGCACGAAATCGAGCACTCCGCGCAATATCATGTAGGTCGTGGCGCCGCCGAGGCGCGCGCGGCGGCCCGGGACGGACTGCGCCGGGTCGCGCGCTTCCCGGACCCTGAATTCCAGGCAGTACTCGACCTCCTTGCCTACGGCAGGGCATATCATCTGCAATGGCAGGTAGCCTTGCAGGAACTGCTGCAAGAGCGCGGCATGGTTGAACGAGAGCAACGTGCTGATGGGCCAAGCTGAGTGTCGGAAATCCGACACCACCCTCATGTTTCTACAGGGGGTGCGCCATGGTATCGACACCGACAACCGAGGTGAAGGTCGGACGGCGTGGTAGAAAGCATGAATTGCCAGCACGGGGCACCAGGCGCATGCGCCGATCCATCGGAATCAGAACCCCTTTGAGACTAGCAAGGTGGATTGGCTGAAGCGGGAAGGCTGCCGGGATGGCTGAGGAAGATAACGGCCCACACACTGCCCATGAGGCGCGGATGGCCCTCGATTATGCTCGCGATCTCCTGAGAACGGCGGCAGCGGGGACTACCAAGGGCGGGTTGGGCGCCTTTCGCTCTGAGTTGGATCGCGCGCAAGAACAGCTCGCCACGGATCCGGATGGCGCCCGTGCTCACGTCGATGCCGTGCTGGAGGCACTGGAGCAATTGGGGCTGCCGGGCAGTCATTCCGTGGACATGCTCGACGTGTTCTTCGCTCAATGGCGATCGTACGTCACCTTACGGGAGCAGCGGGGCGCACTTGCCGGCGATCCATGGCACAATGCGATGCTGTTCATCTGGACGGAGGACGGCGAGCCCCCACGCGAGAATTCCTTGCATATTCTCACCTGCCGCCTGCCTGGCGGGGACGAGCCGCCGTTTGTCCTCCCAACCAAGTTGCAAAAGAAGACCAGCCAGGAGCTCCTGCCCTGGATGACCTGGCGAGCGGATCAGCAGCCCGAGCTACAAGCCCTACAGCGGCCAGTCACGCGGTATGTGGCGCTCTACGTACGGGGTGAGCAACTCTGCTGGGACGCCTCGCCCGACTACCCCCTGTGCGACGAAGCGCCCGATGTGCGGACCCTGATGCTGCCGCCACGTCGGTGGGGCGAGCTTGCCGCGCTGCCGCCGGGAGAAGCGCCACGACCGACGCTCCCCGCACCGACACATCCATCCGCGCGTCCCGCCATGCCGGCCCCCTCAATCCTGGATCAAGATAATGTCGCCATCGGTTCGAGTACGCTCCTACCCCACACCTTCCGCGCCATGCGTATGCCTGGCCGATGGATGCGCCCCGGCAACGGCAATCCGCCGTATTACGAGGAACTGCATGAGGGGGTAGCAGAGGCTGATCGGGTCAAAGTGCTGCTCCACCCGTCCGATGGCCGGAGCCCCTTGACTCCCGAGCAGGAAGCGGCGGCCTATGAGGCCGTGCTCGGTCTGGACGACGATAAGGTGCGCGCCTTCGCCATCGCGCTTGGCTCCTGGTTTGCCGGCACCGGCGGCGGTGACGCGCACATGCCCAAGGTCACGGTGACAGCCAACGCACTGCTGGAATTCCAGGGGGTCAAGCGCAACAAGGGCGCGTATAGACCAGCACAAAAGGAGAAGGTGGCCAATGATGTCTGGGCGCTGAATTCCATCTTCATTCGCGGGCCACAGGTCGTGTACGATGCGCGCGGTCGCCGCAAGATCGTAAAGGTGCGCTCCCGCCTGCTTGAGGTGGCGCAGGAGGACGAAACCAACCTACTGGGGGAGGACACTCCCTATGCCTTCCGCATCGCGCCGGGTGAGTGGATCAAACCACTGATTGAGGAAGGTACCCGCTACGTGGCTGTGTTGCTCTCTCCCGTCCTGCGCTACAACCCCAGACAGGGCGTGGAGTTGATCGCCATGCGCATTGGTCTTCATCTGGCCCTGCATTGGCGGTTCCGAGCGGCACAGGGCAATTTCGACCAGCCATGGAATATGACAACCCTGTTGGAGAGCACCGGGATTGAGATTCCGACGCACCGAGAACAGCGCAGGCGATTGATCGAGAACTTCGAGCGGGCCATGGACCGCCTGCGGGAGGACGGTGTGCTGGCAAGTTGGGAATACGTGCGCCTGGTGATGGAGGTGAATCCCACGGCCGTGTTCGCCGAGTGGATCACCCGCACGGTGCGCGTGATGCCGCCCCGGGCGGTGACCGATCAGTACGCGGGCATTGCCAGGCGGCATCGCTTAGAGGTGGCGGCGAGTAAGCGCCGTGCGCCGCGACAGACGGTTTAGACAGTGGTATCCCTCATCGGATGTGACGCCACCGGGTCAGGGTTGTTGCAGCAGACGTTTTGATTGGATGCCCGTGCGCGCATCCCCCTCATCGGGTGTGACGCCGCCTTGTTCGTTGGTGAGAATTTCCTCTTTATCCCTCATTCGGTGTGACGCATTGCTACCGCCCGCCGACAGTGTCGCGCGAATGAACGGTATGCGAGCCCATTCGGCTGGGCATCGAGAGCCGTAAAGGCCCGGTTGCCCGGGCACGGCGGCATCTGATCGCTCAGAGCACCGTCCGATTGTCCACCTGTCCTTCCGACAAGGGGAAACGCTCGGCGCCCCTCATCAGGTGTGACGCGGTCGCATGGATCTGACAAAGGAGCGGTGACACCGTGCTTTTCACCCTCATCTGATGTGACGCCCTCACGGGCCGTGGCGGAATCCCTCATGGACTGTGGCGGAATCCCTCACGAGGTGTGACGCTCAGCCAGAGAAAACGGCTTCCCTATTAGATCTACTAGATCTACCACGGGCCTTCATCACGGCGCTACCGGTGGTACATGTCAGAATAGAGGCGGCGAACACCAGGTTCCGCCACGGTGCGGGTATGTTCCCGCCGCGTGATAGGTGAAGAAAGGGACGTCAACGTGCAGGCTCAGGCGAGAATACGCGACCGAAGTCCGCGATGCGAGCGCGAGCGTGCCGCCAGACCAACACCCGACCAATCGCAAGACTACCCCAGCGGGCCAGACGCCAGCCAGCAATCGCGCGCCTCCGAGGGGTGCGCACAAGGGCAAGTCGCCCTGACCTGGCGCCCACCAGGGATAGGGTCCGCTAGGACCGGGGGAACCACCGCGCGAGAGGAGCAGGATCGCGACCGCCCTACCATTGTCGTCCAGGACACCGCTCATCGATCCGGGTTTACGCTTGTACCGAACCAGCTGCTCTTCGCCAGGGGCTTGACGCACGGCGCCAAGCTCACCTACGCCCTCTTACTGGGCTACGCATGGCAGGAGGGCAGTTGCTTCCCCGGGCAAGAGCGCCTAAGTGAGGATCTCGGTGTAGAGCGCAAGGCGGTCATCCGCTATCTCAAGGAATTGAAGGACAGCGGCATGGTGCGGGTAATCCGGCGTGGCCTCGGGCAAACAAATCTCTATATCCTGCCGAAGCTGGCAGATGTCGCGTTGTTGGCCAAGGAGCCAGTTTCATCGCCTGATGTCCCCCAAATCGGATATCAGCAAGTCCCGAGTCTGGGCCAACCGGTTGTCTTGGGTAGCGGACACTACGTACACCCAGCGGACAAGACACAGAAAAGAAGTCATTCGATTCGACTCGACTCCTGTCAAGCGGAATCAATGCCTGTGGCGAAGGCGCCAATTACCCTGCTTGCGTCCCAACGGATGCGGTTACGCTCAGCTATCCGCGGTGAAGAGCCATGCCGCGACAAGCCGGATTCACCGCCCCAGGATAGCCAGTCTCCAGCTGGACTCACTGGGCACATCGCCCCAGGAGACTCCAGTCCCGCCGGCGCATG
The DNA here is from genome assembly GCA_025450375.1 of Chloroflexota bacterium. The sequence continues at coordinate 8,096 of JANWHO010000225.1, read as the reverse complement.
CGACGCCTTGGTGCGACCGCAAGCGCCAAATCGGTCATTCCGGAAATCCTCTTCCCGTGCCACGCGGCGGAATGTTGCGCCAGACGTGCCGCCGCATGAAGCCGAGAAAGCGGTGGCGGCGATCCTGGAACCGCTCCGCCGAACGTTCCGTGATGCCGCATCGAATCGGGCGACCATCACGCGGGCAGTACACCTTCTTGATTGCTCTGGGCTTGAATCAGCAGTGTTTATCCGGTTCTTGCACGAAGCGGCGGCACGCACGCGCGGCAGTCTACAGGTTGGCGTCATAACGAGTAACCCGATGGCGTATTTCTTCGCCTGCCTGGTCCAGCTTCTCGACGATACGGTCCATCCGGACGCTCCTCCTGAGCCCGGAAGGCCACGGAGGGCGGGACCGCCAGGAGGAGCGCCCAGCCATGGCGCCGTGGCCTGTAGCCCCGACGATCATCCTCTTTGGGCGCGGGTACGGGAGGAACTGGCCGCCACCATCGCGGAAAGAAGCTACCGGGAGATGGTCGCGCCTACCCATGTGATCGCCGATGACGGGTTGGTGCTGCGCGTGGCGACGGGCTCCGCCTTTCAGCGTGACTGGCTCACCAATCGGCTTGGCAAGAGAATTACCGACATCCTTTCCGACCTCGGCCGTGAGAACCCGCGGGTTGAATTTGAGGTGCCACAAACTGTTACCTAAGTCGATTGCCATAGAAAGGTAGATGGTCGTAGCCTGTGGGTCTGGAGGGGCGCGGGATGGCGATGGAACTGACTAGCGAGGCGCGTACGGTCCTGGAAGGGGCGTTGCGGCAGACGCGGTGGGTCCGCGAATGGCGACGCTATGAGGCGCTGTGGCGCGGATTGCTTGACAGTCACCCCCGGGATTGCTAAAATATAGCCCTTACATGAACGTTCATGTAAAGGTGCCGTACGGCGGGTGCCATACGTGGCGGAGGCCGGAATGTCGACAATCGTGGACATCGCACGAGTCGCGGGAGTGTCGGTGCAGACCGTGTCCGCGGTCATCAACGATAAGGCCGGCATCTCGGAGGCCACGCGCGCGCGCATACGCCAGATCATCAAAGAGTTTGACTACCAGCCCAACCAGTTGGCGAGTAGCCTGCGCAGCAAGCGCACCCGTACGATCGGCATCCTGGTTCCCAGCATCACCAACCCGTACTGGCCCGAGATGGTACGCGGGGCCGAGGATGTGGCGCACCGCGAGGGGTATGTGGTCTTCCTTTGCAATACGGATGGTGACCAGACCAAGCTCGATACCTACATCCGGGCCCTTCGTCGTCAGCGCGTGGCTGGACTGTTTTTTACCGGCGGGGGCGAGATCGCGATCGCCGAGATCGCGGCGCTCGTGGCCGGCGGCGTCCATCTGGCGCTCAATGAGAGTCGGTCGCGTCACGAGAAGGTAGTGACGGTGCATGTGGATGATCATCGGGCGGGCTACGATGCGACGGAACATCTGCTGGATCTCGGTCATCGACGCATCGGGGTCATTGCTCCACTCGATACCGCGGGCGCCGGACGTCGCGCTGGCTACCGCACTGCCTTGGGCGAATGGGGAATCAGCGTTGACCCTGAGCTGATGATCCCGGCGGCCTTCGATATGGAGAGCGGGCAGAGTGGCGCCCGGCGTCTGCTGGCCCTGGCCACATCGCCTACCGCGATCGTCGCGGGCAACGACATGATCGCGATCGGCGTGATTTCCACCCTGAAGCAACAGGGAAAGCGCGTCCCCGAGGATGTGGCGGTGATCGGGGTCGATAACATCCCGATGGCCGCGCTCTACGACCCACCGCTGACCACCATCGCCCAGCCGCTGTATGAAATGGGCGCATCCGCCATGCAGGCGATCCTCGATCGGGTGCGCAATCCAGCGCTTCCTGGGGTCGCCCTTACCTTCGCCACCCCCCTGATTGTGCGGCGCTCGACCGTGGCGACCGCCATCACCGAGGAGGAACCCCAGCCGGGAGCAGCACCTGACACGCGCACTCCCGGACCTGGGGCTGAACGCCCGCCCGTGCTATACGAGGAGGTGTTCATGAAGTAGTCTACACAGTTGGTCCGCCCAGCGTCGTCGGCATCAACCAGAGTTGGTGCTTAAGCCTTAAGGATGAGGTGAAACCGATGAAAACGGATCTCTCACGGCGCGACTTTATAAAGACGACCGCGAGTGTAGGCGCGGCCGCCGGCTTGGCTGGCATGTTGCCTCGCGCGGCGCACGCGGCGTCAGGTGGCTATCAGGGCACCATGAACGTCTACGGGATCATCGTCCCCACGCCCGCGCAGCCTGGGGCAACGCAGTTGTTCAAACAATTCCAGCAGGCCCACTCCGGCATTTCGATCCAGAACCATGGCTTCACGTCGGAACGCTTCGTGGCGCTGTTTTCCGCGGCGCAGGCGGCCGGTGAGCAGATCGACCTGCTCTACCTGAATGGCCAGGATCTCCGCCGTTATGCACTGGCCGGCGACCTCTTACCGCTGAACAACCTGCCGCATCTCAATCGCTTCATGCCTCTTGGCCTTAAGACCTACACGGTCAACAATACCTTGTGGGCGCTTCCTTCCGGGTCCACGGGCGGCTTCCCGATCTTCTACAATAAGGCGCTGCTCGACAAATATCATCTGGCGCCGCCGCAGACCTATGCCGATCTGCTCAGCGTTGGTAAGGCGCTGACCAAGCAAGGGGTGAGTGCCTATACGCATGACGGCAAGGACATCTACCTCTGGCCCGTGTGGTTTTTCACAACCTACGCGCAGGTCACAGGCAACAAGTCGATTGAAAAAACCCAGGCGACCTTGAAGGGACATGGTAAATTTACCGACCCCGAAGTCGTCGAGGCGCTCGACTTGATCTTCAACCTGGCCCGCAATAAGATATTCTCTCCGGATGTGCTCAGCCTGGATACTCCTGGGGCTCAGGCCGAGTTCCTCACCGGTCGAGCCGCCTTCTGGCTGCACTATGATGGGATCATCGCCACGGTTCGCCAGGCCGCGCCGCCCGCGCTGAATCCGCCGGGTATGAATCTTGATGTCACGCTCTTCCCCTGGGTGGGCAAGAAGACCGTTCAGCGGCAGTTCCCCGGTGGTACCGGCGCCGCGTTCGGTATCTACAGTAAGATCGGCGCGGACCGGAAGGCGGCCGCCCTCCAGATTCTCGACTACTGCACCACCGATCAGGCGGACACCTACCTGGTGAAGAACAGCCTTTCCACCCTGGGGACCAATATCCATGCCCAGGGCAGCCCGGACCCCGTGGCGCTGAAGGAAAAGGCGATCCTGCCTAATATGTCGATCTACCTGGATTGGTACTGGCCACCGGAGATCACCCAGGCATTCCAGCAGGGGATCCAGGCCGGCATCAACCTGAGCAAGACGGCGAAGCAGGTTTCGGCCGACATTCAGACGGTATTCGAAGGTTTACTGAAGTCTGGATATAAGTTCCACTAAGGACTGATCGCCGTACGTTCCCCGCGGATTGGAGCGCCTACCTCATGGCCGATGGGCGCTCCGAGTCCTTGGGTGTGCGGCGGCGGGTGGGAGAGAAGCCGATATGGCCACTACTACCATCACCTCTAAACAGACCCCACGATGGCGCCGGACCAATCCATATCTGTGGATCGCGCCCGCGTTCCTACTCTTTGGGTTGTTTACCCTGTTGCCGCTCGCCATCGGGCTAGCTATCGGCTTTTTCTCATGGAACGGCTTCCAGGCCGCGCGGTGGGTAGGCTTCGATAACTTCACACGAGTATTTCACGATCAGGGATTCTGGCAGTCGCTCGAGCATAACGTGATTTACGCGGTCACGACAGTGGTCGGCAAGCTTTTGCTCGCCGTGTGCCTGGCCGTCCTCCTGAACCGATCGCTGCGCGGCCAGACGTTTTTCCGGACCATCCTCTTCATGCCGGTGGTCATGTCCTTTGTCGTGGTCGGCTTGATCTGGAACTGGATCTACAACTACAACTTCGGTCTGCTCAACACCGTGCTTGGCTGGGTGGGTTTGGGGGGCTGGAAGCAGGACTGGCTCGGTAATACGTCATTCGCGTTGGGGGCGCTGATTGTGGTGGATATCTGGAAGTGGTTCGGCTTCCACATGGTGATCTATCTGGCCGGCCTGCAGAGTATCCCCAATGAACTCTACGAAAGCGCGCGTATAGATGGCGCCACCAGCCGGCAGAGCTTCCGTCATATCACCCTGCCGCTGCTGATGCCGGTGACGATGATCAACTTGTTGCTTGCCACGGCCGGCGCCTTCACGGTCTTCGATCTGGTCTATGTGATGACCGATGGCGGCCCGGTCAATGCGACTGACGTGGCCATGGTCCACATCTATACGCAGGCGTTTCAGTTCAATCAGTTCGGCTACGCGGCGGCGATGTCCTATATCCTGCTGGTTCTGATCAGCGTCGTCTCTCTGGTTCTCATGCGCCTGCTGCGCCAGGAACGATACTTCTAGCCTGGTCCGCGCCTAGCTCACAAGGAAGGGGAACCATGTACGCATCCAGGACACTGCCGAGTAAGTCACTCGGTGTAAAGGCCGCGCGGCGCCTGGCGGACGGATTCAGCTACCTTGTGCTCACGGTGTGCGCGGTGGTCGTGGGCTACCCTGTGGTGGCGATGGTGCTGAACTCGTTCAAAACCACGTATGAAATGTACAGCAATCCATGGGGCCTCCCGACACATCTGGGGTGGGCGAACTATCAATATGCCTGGAATGAGGCGCAGATCCCCTCGTTCATGCTCAACAGCCTCATCGTCTCCGTTGCGTCGGTAGCCATTACGGTGGTATTGGCAGCCTTCGCCGCCTATGCATTTGCCACCTTCGAGTTTCGCTTCAACAGACCGCTCTTCCTCACGTTCGCGCTGCTGCTGATCGTGCCAGTGCCGGTCACGATCATCCCGCTCTATGTCATCGTGTCCCGCTTGCACCTGATGGATACGTACTGGGCGTTGATTCTCCCCTACACGGCCGGCGGCTTGCCGCTCTCCATTTTCATCCTGCGAGCGTACTTCCAGTCGATTCCCCATGAATTAGCGGATGCCGCCAGGATCGACGGCTGCTCGCAAATGCAGTCCTTCTTGCGGGTGATCCTCCCAGTCTCGACGCCGGCGCTGGCGACGATCACCATCTTCCAATTCATCAATTCCTGGAACGAGTTTTTCCTGGCGTTGATCTTCATTCACAAAACGTCGATCATGACACTGCCGTTGGGGCTGCAGTCGTTTTTCTACAACTATTCGGTCCAGTGGGGCTACCTTTTCGCCGCTCTCTCGACCGCGCTGGTCCCGGTGATCGTGGTCTATGTGATCATGCAGCGGCAGTTCATTAATGGACTGACCTCGGGAGCGTTGAAGGGATAAACCGCCGCTTGAGCGGCCGCGTCAATCCGTGAAAGGAAGGTTGATGGATTCCGAACCGTTACGCATGGGGTACGTGGGCTGCGGGTTCCTGGCGCAGCACACGCACCTCCCCAACTTCGCCTCGCTCCAGGGCTGTCGCTTGATCGCCCTGGCCGAGATGCGCCCGCGACTGGCCCGGTTGGTTGCCGACCGCTACGGCATCCCCACGGTGTACAGTAGCCACCTGGAGCTTGCCGCTGATCCCCAGGTAGAGGCAGTGGGCCTCTCGGCGGGCTTTGCCCAACAGGGCGAGATCGCCGCCGATCTGCTGCGGGCCGGGAAGCATGTGTTCATGGAGAAGCCGATGGCGGTCTCCATCGCGCAGGCCGAGCGGATCCTCCAGGCGGCTCGCCACGGTAACGCCCGCCTGATGGTCGCCTATATGAAACGCTACGATCCCGGGAATCAGTTGGCGCGCGAGACGATCAGCCGCTGGCGCGCGGAGAGCACGCGCGGCCCGGTGCTCTACGCACGCAATCACGGCTTCTGTGGTAACTGGCTCAACACGCTCGATAGCTCGAGGATGATCAGGACCGACGAGGCGGCCCCGCCCGCGCCCTATGAGGAGCAGTTGCCGGAGTGGCTGCCCGCCGCCGATGCCTCACACTATATAGGTTACTTGCAACAGTACACACACAATATCAACCTGCTCCGCTTCCTCCTCGACGCGGGCGATCGGGCGCGCGTGCGGAACGTCGATCTCGACCCGGACGGGATGACCGGGCTTGTCACACTGGAGTTGGACGGCGTGCGCGGTGTGATCGAAAGCGCGGGCAGCACGTTCCACGGGTGGGACGAGCATACCCAGGTCTACTTCCAGAACGGCTGGGTCCATGTCTGGTCGCCCACTCTGTTTGCCCGACCCGCCCAGTCGCGCGTGGAAGTCTACGAGGGAGGCGAGCATGCCGGCTACCACTACCCGGTCGTGACGCCGCAGACAGCATGGCATTTCCGCGAGGAAGCGGCCTCCTTCGTACATGCGATGCGGAGCGGTACGCCGTTCCTCTCCAGTGGCGAGGACACCCTGACCGATATCCGCCTGTATGAGGAGATCTACCGCTGCCATCTTGGCCTTGAGTCTTGAGCCGACCGCAATAAGGAGCATATGAAGACCAATCAACTTGCCATCAATGCGATTTCCACGCGTCATCGTGACCTGGATGAAGCACTGGACGCCTACGCCGAAGCCGGCTTTCCCGGCGTCGAACTCTTCTTGCCGCAGCTTAAGGAATGGCTGGCACGCGGCCACACGGTGCCCGAGGCGCGCGAGCAGTTCGCGGCGCGCGACTTGCGCTGCATCGGCGGCTTCGAGACACACGTGGCGTGCTTCGGCCCGGCGGATGCCCGGCTTGCAAACCACGATCTGCACGTTGCGAACGCTCGGTTGATCGACGAACTGGGTGGCGGCACCCTCGTTGTGGGCACCGACGGCCCGGAGGCGCCGTTCTCCGATCCCCTTGCCGCGCTCGAACCGATCGCGGGCGCCCTGCACGAACTGGCGCGGCGGCTGGAGGGCCTGGATGTGAGGATCGCCCTCGAGTTCAACTGGTCACCCGTGGTAAAGAGCCTGCGGAGTGCCGTACAGGTAGCGGAGCAGGTAGGCAATCCACGGGTAGGCGTGCTCTTTGATCCTGCCCACTACTATGTGACACCGACCAAATTCACGGACCTCACGACCGAGAGCGTGGCGCACATCTTGCATGTCCATCTGGACGACATGCGCGATAAGCCCGGCGATCTAAGCCACTGCAATAGCGACCGCGTCCTCCCCGGTCAAGGCATCCTCGATTTGCCCGCCCTGATCGGCCGTCTGGAGGAACTTGGCTACCAGGGCCGGTTTTCGATCGAGATGTTCAACGCCGATCTCTGGGCGCTTCCCGCGCGTCAAGCGGCGCGGCTCTGCTACCAGAGCTTGCTGCCGCTTTGTCGATGAACAACGTATCTTCGTCTCTTCCATCACCCCGCGTTGTTCGTGGGGCACCCGAGGTTGAAAGGTAGGCCAGTCAGTGAAAATAGCATTCTATACAGCGGTGTTCGGCGATCAGCCCCTCGAATGGATCGCCAATTGGGCGGCAAGCGCCGGCTTCGATGCCCTGGAAGTGGATGTCGCCCGCCACATCGGCGATCCGGCCCGGGCCGGCGAGGCGATCGCCACGGTCAGGCAACGTGGGCTGGAGGTCTGCGCCCTGACCTATTTCGGGAACCTGCTTGACGCGAACCGCGAAGCCCGAGCGCGCCACCAGGCCAATGTGGCGGCGACGGTCGAGGCCGCAATCGAGCACGGCGTGTCTCTTGTATGTACTTTCCCGGGACGCGACGAGCAGGCGACCGAGGAAGACAATTACCGCCAACTCTCGGGCCTGTATGGACCACTCGCCGCCCGAGCGGCAAGCGGCAACGTCAAGGTGATCGTAGAAAATTGGCCCGGCCCGCACCAGGACTACGTGGCCACGACCCCCGCTGGTTGGGCCCGGTTCTTCGGGTTAGCGCCCGCCCCAAACCTGGGTCTCAACTTTGACCCCTCGCACCTGATCTGGCAGGGAATCGATATCGAGCAGGCGTTGCATGCCGTGGCTGGCCGCGTGTTTCTGGCCCACGCCAAGGACACCGAGATCTTCGCGGATCGCTTGCAGCAAGTCGGCTATTTCGGCACCGGTTGGTGGACCTACCGACTTCCCGGTCGCGGTCGTATC
>JANWHO010000224.1 GCA_025450375.1 Chloroflexota bacterium | reverse complement strand
CGCCGGTGGTGGGAGAAGTGACAGACATACGGGCACTTTACCATGAGGTAGGGTTCTCGAGACCGGGTCTATCCACGCACCTTACTGTTTGGTGATGTTGTAGGCGTTGACCGCGCGCAGCCGCGCGTCCGCCCGCGCCTTCCGAGCCCGGCCCAGGCGCATGATCCGCATGGCGATCAGGCCGCCACAGAACCAGATGACCAACAACCCGAGAATCGCGGCGCACACAATCAGGCCGCGCGTGGTGGGATCGTTGGGCAAGAAGAACAGCCAGTCATTGACCTGCTGGATAGCGCTGCCGTCCCGATGCGGCATGGGCCTTCCATAGGCCGCCAGGTAGATCCCTTGGGGAACGGGCGAAAGGAACGAGAGTACGCCGGTCATGGCCAGCAGGGCCACGACCACCACCGTGCCGAGGATTATTCGAATAGCCATCCTTGACCCTCCCCGGCCCCATCCTAGCGCACTTTTTCTCCTTGGCGCTATCCCCGTTATGGCCCCCCCCATTTGGGATGCCCGGCATGAGCATCGGATGGCCGCCGGGCTCTGCTTTACCACGCGGTAGGGCCGGACGCGCTGAGAGTGACATCGCCCGCCCGCACCGTGGTAGTGGTTCCATCAACCAGCCGCAGCACCAGACCGCCGTCCTCGGCCACCCCGGCGGCAAGGCCCTGGATCGCCCCCTTGGCCGATTGCACGGTCACCAGCCGGCCCAGGGTCTCCAGTCGGGCCGCCCATGCCTGGCGCGCCAGGACCGCGTCGGCTCGCGCGCGGGCCCGCCAGTGCTCCAGCCCGGCGAGGAGATCGACCAGAATATCCTCACGACGGAGCGGCTGGCAGCTGTGGGCGGTAAGGGAGGTGGCCTGAGGGAACGCGGGATCCGAGGCGTGGACGTTGATCCCGATTCCGGCAAGCAGCCAGGTCGTCCCATCCACCCTTCGCGTCTCGATCAGGATGCCGGCGCACTTCCGCCCCCCAATCAGCGCGTCATTGGGCCATTTCAGGCTCGCGGGCAGTCCGTGCCGTTCCAGGGTTTCCACCAGGGCCAGTCCCACCGCCATGGGGGCCGACCATGCGGGGTCCATGGGGCCCAGCACCACCGTACAGGCCAATCCGGTGTGTGGGGCGGCCACCCAGCGCCGTCCCAACCGCCCGCGGCCGGCGGCCTGGTGGTCCGCCACGATCGCCGCGCCTACGGGCGCTTCCTCCGGAGTCAACCTGGCCGCCAGGGCGTTGGTCGAATCAACCTCCGCCCGATAGATAAGCGGGTCGCCGATTCCCCCCAGCCGCCGCCAGGCCACTTCCCGCCAATCTAGGGGAGAGTAAGAGGACACGGCAACCCAGTGCTCCTTCACAAAAAAGAAGAGAGCGGAAGGCATTTGCCTCCCGCTCTCCAGTTGCTCTCGGGATCTGCCGTAACCCAGCAGGTCGCCTGATCAGGAGGTAATCACCTCACACACAATGCTACGAACTGGGAGCACCGAAGATCCGATGCAACTATGACTGCCCATTCGCATCACCTCCTTCCAGGTAATAATCAACTCTATCGCTAGCATACGCACTCTTCCTTCCGCTGTCAAGGAAAATGAGCGTACTAATCTTTACCGAATCTCAATCGAACTCAACCGGCGCGGGCCCCAGATGAACAGTAGTCCACCGAGTATTCCCGCGATCAGCAGCACCAGCCCGAAGCCCAGGGCGGTGAGAATCGGGGCCAGGGCCGATAATCCCGCGTAGGCGGTGGCGGCAAGCGGCCCGGCGGCCAGGAGTCCGGCCTCCAGGATCCCCAGCGCGGTGCCGCCGACAAAGGAGAGCAGCCACGCCTGCCAGGTAGACATTTGCGTGATGTTCGTCCAGTCCAGCCGGGGAAAGAGGAGGCTGAGGAGCATGCTCCAGCCAATCAGCGATCCGGAAAATAGCCCCGCTCCGATCACCGCCAACCCCGCCAGGTCCCAGGGCAGGCGGTCGCCGATGATGATCACCGCTACCAGTCCCTCAAGGGCGATCAGTAGGGGAATGTAGATCGCCAGGAATTTATCGCGCAGCACGGTAGCCGCCGCCACCGGCCAGGTGCGGAGCAGGATGAAGGTGCGTGACTCACGGTTGATAATGGTCAGACTCAAAGGGGCTACCAGGGACGAGGTGAGAAAGTTCATCCCTGCCACCGCCAAGAGGAAGCGCAGCCCTGGCGCCAGATGGGCCGATCCGAGGCGGAAGATGAGCGTATAGGAGAAATAGACCGAGACCCCGAGCGGCATGATCAGGGCCGCCCACTGTTGGGGATCTCGCGCGAACACCAGCCACTCCTTGGGTAACAGTGGCGAGAGGCCAAAGAGCGGCCGGCGCAGCAGATGTATTCCCGGCGTGGCGTCACCCAGGCGCGGTGGCTCCTTCAGCCGGCTCGCCTCCTGGAAGTTAGCCCACCCGCCGCTAAAGGTCCGCAACGCCGTCGCGATCGCCACCGCGAAGCTGGCGCCGCCGATCACGGCGAAACACAGACCGTAGCCCAGGGAGACCGCGAACTGCTGGTGCGCGGCCAGGGTCAACCCGGCCGCCGGCCATGAAGGCGGCAATTGTGATAACCACGCGTGGTTCAGGTTCCGTACCAACCCGGTGGCCTGGCTGAGATTCGGCGCCGTGCGGCTGGACCAGATGATCTCCTGCGACAGATAGAAGGCCGCGCCCACGATCGCCCCGCCCACCGTGACCAAGGTTCGGGCGCGGGCGGGCGGGAACACGGTGAGAAAGACGAAGGTCAGCATGGCCCCCAAACAGGTGGGCATGATGGGCATCAAAATGAGCATGAGGACGCTAAACACAAAAAACCCCGCCGGTAGATGCAGTCCCACCCCCAAGCCGATCAGGAAAGGGCCCATTAAGGGAACAACCAGGATGTATTGGCGCAACATCCCCGTCAGCAACTTCTCCGTGAAGACGACTCGCGCCCGGACCGGCGTGGGCAACAGAATTGAGAGATCGGACTTATAGGTGTAGGTGCCGATGGTGAGCGGGAACGAGGCGAGGAACAACATGGCAAAGCTAAGATTGAAGAAGGAAATCAGGGTGCTGAACAGTCGCGGCGTATCCACTCCCTGGACGCCGGGTAGTGCCGGCCCGACCAGATCCAGGGTGCGGGGCGCCAGTTGGAACACGGTCGCATCCACCATCGCCACCGCGAGCAGCACGACCAGCCAGCCCAGCCCGTGCCGCCAACCCCTCCGAAAAAGGGCGTTTCGGGTGGCGCGGAGGCGCATGGCGTAAATCAGCAGCAACATGCGCATCCGGCGGCCTCCCGTGCGCGAGCCGCGACCCACCGCGGTGGGTACCCCGAGCGGGTACCCGGCTCGCCTGTCCTCGGAACCCAGCCACCAACGTAGCAGAGCCGTCCCCGGCTCGCGATGGGCCGAAAACCACCATCCCGTTAGGTCCAGATGCACCCGCTCGCCTGATAGCTTAGTGGATCGGTGGCTTGCCCCTATTGCGATACGGGCTCTCAACTACTATACTAGCCGCAAGGTTTATCCCTATTCCTCGTTGGAGGGACGCCTCTCTTTCCCAGCCTGCCGAGCGCGCATAGTGGAGGACATCATGGCTACCGGGCCGACACCTGATCAATTCGAGGACGCTAGCGTGAAGCAAGGGCAGCAGGAAGTGACCGGGGCGCCTGGTGAGATCGGCCGCCGCGGCGTGCTCATCAAGGGCGCGCTGGCGAGCGCCGGACTCGTCGCGGGGACGTTCGTCCCGCCGCGGATCACCGCGTTGGATCTGCATGCCAGCCGCGCAGCCGCCGCGTCGTCCCACCAAAATGGTAATGGGGATAACAACCAGAACGGGAACAATAACAACCAGAACGGGAACAATAATAACCAGCAGGGTCAGCATTAGGTTAAAGCTACGAACATGTCGGCACTTCCGGCATAACGGAAGAGCATCGCAGGGATCCTTATGATGCTGACGTGCACGCACGGCGAGCCAGGCTCTTGTACGCTGGGCCGGTGATGATATTTCGCTCGCCCTCGTCAGGGCAAACCCTGTTCTAGCCTTCGCGGCAAGGCAGTTGATCCTGCTTCTTGGTAATCGCTCGGGCGTGGAGCCGTGCATCCTGCCGACGGCTCGTCTGGACATGACTGAACGCATTGCGTGTCATGCCTGGGAATCGTTCTACTGGATGGCCTGACCGCCCCGTGTCGGCGTCTGGCCTATCTGGTTCCGAAGGGAACAATATCACGATTGGCGTCCCTACTGATCATTGGCCGTAGCAGCGCCGACCCCGTGCCTGGTCGCTTCGCGGTACGTGCGGCTGCCCGCGGTGTGGCCTGTACCGCCGTGGATAGGTGGCGCGGCGTCCGCCTCTCCGTATCCGCCTCGCGTGATTGGCATGTCTCATTACCCTCACGCTATGGCTCGGGCCAGCCCCAGTGACTGGGGTGCTTCAGTGGCCGGTGTCCAGTATCCCGCCGGTAAATGACGCTGGGGAGACACGGTGATGCCATCCGTCTCATCGCGTACGCTCCTCCGCCGCTTTCCCGGCCTGGAGATAGGCGTGGAGGGGACGCCCGAAATACTGGATGAACTGCGCGGCCTCCTTCCCGAGTCACTTGCCTGGGTTGGCGCCATGAAGATCCATGCATCGAGCATCGTCCGTCTTGTCGTGGACGGAACGCGGCAGCAGGTGCTGTCCGATGGCATCCTCTTCTGGAGCGGTGGGCTGGACTACCCTGCCGCGCCCGTACTGGAGTGGGCCATCGCCCGCACGGTTGCCGAGCGCATGGCGGCACAGTATCTCATGTTCCATGCCGGGGCCGTGGGAATGCGTGGCCAGGGAGTGATCCTTCCGGGAGCCTCCGGGAGCGGTAAGAGTACACTCATAGCCGGGCTGCTCGCGGCCGGCTGGATGTACTTCAGCGACGATCTCGCCGCGGTGGATCCCGCCACTCTCGCTTTGCTCCCAATCCAGAAGACACTCTGCATCAAAGGCGCGGCACTGCCGTTGCTCGAGGACCGCCTTCCCGCCTTGCGCGCCGCCCGGCCCTACCGGCGCTTCGGTACGCCGGAGGTGCGCTACGCGCTGCCGCCCGCCGACCAACTGCCTGAATCTTCTCTACCGGTGCGCTTCCTGGTCTTTCCCCGCTACTCGGCGGGAGCGGCTCTCGAGTTGGCGCCCATCTCTCGATCCAATGCCCTGGAACGTCTGCTCGAAACCTGCTCCAACCCGAGGGAGTCGCTGCCCACCACCCTCGGCCCGCTGCTGGAGATGCTGCGGCGAGTGACGCCATACAGCCTTGTGCATGGGAATCTCG
>JANWHO010000223.1 GCA_025450375.1 Chloroflexota bacterium | reverse complement strand
GCTTCAGTTTGTCGCCCAGCCGATTGACCGAGACCAACGGGACCGCCAACGGCAAGCGCCGCAGCAGATCCAGAGCCGCCGGCTCGGGCTGGCCAACCAGCGGCGCCATCTCCCTGGCCAGGGCCCCAAGATCCGCGCCCCGCCGGACCCGCGTGATCACCAGGACGAGCGGACTGGGACCAGCGGCGGGCAAGGCCGCCGGGGGCGGCATGATCGGCGGCGGGGTCATGGGACCAGTCCGGGCGCGGGGAGTCCGGGGACGGGCGGCCAGCGCCGCCTCGATCTCGCGGGCGCTGGCAAAGCGGGCGGCCCGATCGGTGGCTAGGGCGCGACCAATGATCGCCTCCAGCTCCGGTGATACGGTGGGATTGAGCGAACGGATCGGCGGGAACTGAAAGGGCGGCTGGCGCGAGGGATCACGCAAGGTAAGCACATGGTGCAAGGTAGCGCCCAGCGAGTAGATGTCCGAGCGGGCGTCGGTCTGCCCCGTATAGTGCTCGGGCGAGGCGTAGCCGCTGGTCCCCAGGGCCGTGGTGTCCGTGCTCTGCGCGTGCTTGAAAAAGCGGGCGATCCCAAAGTCGATCAGGCGCAACCTGCCGCTGGGCTCGATTAGGATATTGCCCGGCTTGAGATCGCGGAAAATGACCGGCGGCTGCTGCTCGTGCAGGTAGCGAAGCAGGGCGCACAACTCGATGGCCCAGGCCCGCGCTTGCTGCTCGGAGTACGGAGCGGCGCGCGCGTGGAGGGCCGCCTCCATGTTCTCGCCCTCGATATGCTCCATCACCAGGTAGTGACGGGTATTAACGCTGAACCGATCGAAGACGGCGGGGATGGCGGGATGGCGGAGCGCGGCCAGCATATCCGCCTCGCGCAAGAAATCGCGGGTCGCCTCGGCCCGCTCCTCCGGGGTAGCGAAGCTGTCGACCATCTCCTTGATCGCTACCACCCGATTGGAAAACCGCGTGTCGTATGCCTGGTAGACAGTGCTCATCCCCCCACGCCCCAGCACCTTGTCCACCGTGTACCGTCCGGCCAGCATACTGGAAGTGGTCACGGGAGCGGGGGCGGCGCGGACGGGCGGAGGCGCCGGTGGGGGAGGAGCGCCGTCCATGCGCGCGCCGCACACCGTACAAAAGCGGTAGCTATCGGGAACCCGCGTTCCGCAGTGGGAACAGATACTCTGCATGACCAACGGCTCATTCCGCCAAGGATGGACCGCGGCGCGTGACCGCGTACCGATCAGGATAGCAGGGGAAGACAGTGCCTTGATACACTAGAGGGATGAGTGACAATGCCTTCTATCTCACCACCCCAATATATTATGCCAACGCGGTGCCCAGCGCGGGCAGCACCTATACGACGCTGATCGCCGATCTGGTGACCCGTTACCACCGGCTGTTCGGGCAGGATGCCCGCATGCTGACCGGCACCGACGAGCACGGAGACAAGGTAGCGCGGGCCGCCGCCGCGGCCGGGGTCTCCCCCTACGAGTACGTCACGCGGATCAGCGACACCTTCCGGGATGCCTGGACCCAATTCGGGATCGAGCCCAGTGATTTTATCCGCACCACCGAACCACGGCATATGAAGGTGGTGCAACAGATCCTGCAAACCGTCTACGACAAAGGCGAAATCTATTTCGGGGAATTCGGCGGCCTCTATTGTTATGGCTGCGAGCGTTTCTACACCGAAAAGGAATTGGTGGACGGCAAATGCCCGCAACACCTGACCGTTCCCACCTTTATCAGCGAGAAGAATTACTTCTTCCGCATGAGCGCCTATCAGGACTGGCTGATCGATCTGCTGGAAACGCAGCCCGATAGACTGCGGCCCGACCAGTACCGGCGCGAGGTATTGGGTTTCCTGCGTGAGCCGCTGGAGGATCTCTGCATTTCCCGGCCTACCAGCCGCCTTACCTGGGGCATCCCTTTACCGTTCGATCCAGACTTCGTGACCTACGTGTGGTTCGATGCCCTGATCAATTACGTCAGCGCTCTCAATCCGCCCGATGATCCACTCTACAAGACCTACTGGCCGGTGGGCCAGCATCTGATTGGGAAGGATATTCTCAAGCCGCACGGGGTCTATTGGCCGTGCATGCTGAAGGCGGCGGGCATCCCCCTTTTCCAGCACCTGAATGTACATGGCTACTGGACCATGGGCGGGCAGAAGGGCTCAAAGTCGGTGGACGCGAGCGACGCGATGGCCGACGCGATGGAGTTGTTCCGGAAGCCGGTAGCCCTGACCGAACGCTACGGGGTGGACGGGGCGCGCTACCTCATGGCGCGTGAAATGATTTTTGGTCAGGATAGCGAGTTCAGTCCCGCTGGTCTCCAGCGGCGGTACAACGCCGATCTGGCGAACGACCTTGGCAACCTGGCAAACCGGGTAGTGACCATGCTCAACCGCTATTGTGGCGGCATCGTCCCCGATCCCTCCGGTGAAAACGAAACCGATCGTGACCTCCGGGATGCCGCGATCGCCGCGCCCGACGCGGTGCGCGCCGCCATCAAGGCGATGCAACCACATCAGGCGCTCGCCGAGGGGATGAGCCTGATCAAGCGCACCAATAGTTACCTGGAGCAGAAAGCGCCCTGGTCGGCCGCCAAGGCCGGAGATCAGGCCGGGGTCGAGGTCACCCTTTATTACGCGGGGGAGACCCTGGGGATCGCCGCCGCCCTGCTCAGTCCCGCCATGCCCACGAAAATGGCCGCCCTCCGAGAGGCCCTGGGTCTGCCGCCCGCCCGCGCGCTGGGCGGGTGGGGCCACCTGGAACCTGGCACGAGGCTGGGCCCGCTGCCAATCCTCTTCCCCAGGATAGAGGAATAGAAGGAGATCGGCGGATGGCGCGGTTCGAACCGGTGGCCGAATGGCCTGGCGCCATGCTCTACCGAGCGATTCATGGCCGCGTGTATTGCGCCATGCCGCGTGGTCTGATCCCGGAGTATCCCTATACGGTGGCCACCTTGCGCCAACCGACCGCGGCGGAGTCGCGGGAATGGGGGCCGGGCGTGCTGCCCCGCATGGTGGTGGACGTGACAGACCACGGGAATCTCGCGGGCGCCCTGCGGGCCGGCAGCCTGCATGTGATGCCGTGGAATGCCTATCTGGTGCTCCATCTCCCCGGGAATCGGGTGGTCGTGGCCTATAGGATCGGCCCCGGCACGATCCCTCTGGATCGGCAAGCGGCGGGCCAGGTGGCGATCGGGAGCGGCCATGATGTGGCGGGATGGTCGGCGGAGGTGGTCCGCCATTTCCAGGGAGAGCGCTGGCACTTTACTCCCCCCGCCTTCGAGCCCATTTTCCCGTTCGAGCCAACGAACCAGGTCTTCAGCGGCAACAACTGAAACGTTAGTATAGCTTGGCGCAAGCCGGCCGCTGGTTGTAGGGGCACCCCTCGTGGGTGCCCTGGTTCGGGCCGCCAAGGGCACCCACGAGGGGTGCCCCTACCGAAAACCGCCTCGGTGCTTCCGCCTCGGTGTACTATCCCCGCATCCGGTTCAGGGCATCGAAGGCGGCCACCTTGTAGCACTCGGCCAGGGTTGGATAATTGAACACAGTGTTGACAAAGTAGTCCACCGTCCCCCCGAAGGCGATCACCGCCTGGCCAATATGAACCAGCTCGCTCGCCCCTTCGCCGATAATATGCACCCCGAGGAGTTGGCCGCTGTCGGAATGGAAAATCAACTTGAGCATCCCCACCTGGTCACCGATGATCTGGCCGCGCGCGATCTCCTTATACGACGCCTTCCCCACCTCATAGGGGACCCCGTCGCGGGTCAGATCGGACTCGGTGGAACCAACCATGGAAATTTCCGGAATGGTGTAGATGCCATAGGGGAAGTGAGCCGGTACGCTGCTGGCGGGGAGCCCAAAGGCGTGGGAAGCGGCCAACCGCCCCTGTTCCATCGAGGTGGAAGCCAGGGAAGGGAATCCGATCACGTCACCCACCGCGTAGATGTGCGGCACCGCCGTCTGGTAGTGGTCGTTTACCACCAGGCGGCCGCGCTCGTCGGGCGCGATTCCGGCGCTCCCAAGATTGAGATCGGCGGTAGCCCCAACCCTCCCCACGCTATAGAGCGCCTTCTCGGTCCCAAAATGCTTCCCGCTCTTCAGGTGGGTGGCCACATGACCATCGACGGTCCGCTCCACGTGGGAGACCGTTTCGCTCAGGCGCAAGGTGACGTTGTTCTCGCGCAGATGAAAGGCCAACGAGGCGGCCACCTCCTCGTCGATGAAGGAAAGGAGGGTGGGCCGGGCATCGATCAGGGTGACGCGCGTCCCCAGGGCGGCGAACATGGAGGCGTACTCGCAGCCGATCACTCCGGCGCCGATCACCGCCAGAGTGTGAGGAATGCGATCCAGGGCCAGAATCGCGTCACTGGTAAAGATCGAGCAATCATCCACCGTGTAGTCGCGGGGGACCGCCGCGTCGGTGCCGGTGGCGATGACGATGAATCGGGCCCGAATGAGACGGCTCCCACTCCCATCGAGCACGGTGAGGAGGAGGGTATGGGGATCGCTGAAGGCCGCCGAGGCGCGCAGCACGTCTACCCCGTTCCGGTACATCTGATGCTGAATCACATCCAGTTCGTGCTGAATGACATAGTTCGTCCTGATCAGGAGATCGCTGATCGTAATATCGCGCTTCACCGCGTAACTGGAGCCATAAAACGTATGCTCGCGCCAACCCGACAGGTAGAGCACGGCTTCCCGAAGCGACTTGCTGGGAATGGTTCCCGTATTGGTGCAAACCCCGCCTACCACGGACTTCCGTTCGATGATCGCCACCCGATGTCCTGCCTTGGCGGTGGCAATGGCCGCGCGCTGCCCCCCAGGACCAGTGCCAATCACCGCCAGATCGTAATCGAACCGTTCCTCATCCATCGTCGTATCACTCTCGTTCCGCTCGCGCCGGCATGGTGTCTGTTAGGCTGTCTATCCGGCCCTATCCTAGCAGAGATAGCCGTGCCGGCACAGTGACTCATACTCGGAAACCTTTGGCAAGGGGACCATGGGCCCATGGAACATTACCATAATCACCCGTACACTGGAGAGAAGGGCGGATGAGCCGCCCAGTATACTCCAAGAGGCAATCATCCGCATGAACCGTATTCCACGCGCGTTTCCTCCTCATCATCGGCCCGTCCTTGTCCTGGCCGCCCTGCTGGGTCTGCTCCTCTGGGGCTGCCTGTTCCTCCTGGGACGCTCTACCGCCAGCCAGGCGGAGCGCGTCGTGGCCCACGCGGCGTCCCTCTCACGCGAACCGAGACTCGGAGGCAATCCCGCCAGGGCGGCCGGGGGCCGAATGATCCCTACCTTGCCGGGCAGCCCGCCGGTATCCCCATCAGGAATGAACGCGAAGCCGGGCCTTGGCGAGAGTCCGCCGCTATCTCCCCCAGGCAGGGGCGTGGATCCCAATCATCGCGATAGTCCGCCGCCCGCCAGGGTGCCGAGCCCACCCGCGCATACCCTGCGTGCCTGGGTCACGGGCTATGATCTGACGGGGATCACCGCGAGCGGCGTCCCTGCCGGCCCCGGAGGCTGCGCGGTCGATCCGTCCGTCGTTCCGCTCGGCACCACGATCACGATCGATGGGATCGGACGTTGCCGAGCTAACGATACGGGTGGCGCGGTGATGGGAGCGATGGTCGACGTCTGGGTTTCAGACGCGCGAACCGCCTACCAGCTTACCGGCGGCTACACGATCCACTGGTAAACCGATCGGCCAAGAATTGGACGGATCGGACCGATCCGTCCAATTCTTGGCCGATCCCCGTTTCAGCGCCTCCCGCTACCATTGAGAGAACATATGGGGTAGGCGCGCCGCGCGGGGCACACGTCGGCAAGGGGGAGGGTTGAACGCATGGATCGCCCGGCACTGATTCGGGTGGCACGGGGAGAGGAGCCGGCGGACCTCCTGCTGGAGGGCGCCGAGATTGTCAACGTGCTGTCCGGTGAGATCTATCCAGCCGATGTGGCTATTCACCAGGGATGGATCGTAGGGTTGGGCGACCGCTACGAGGCGAAATCGCGGGTGGATATGCGCGGTCTTACCCTCCTGCCGGGATTGATCGAAGGCCATATTCATATCGAGAGCACCATGCTTTCGGTGCGGGAGTTCGCGCGCGCGGTATTGTCCCGCGGGACCACCACGGCCATCGTCGATCCGCATGAATTGGCCAACGTGCTGGGCCTGGAAGGGATCCGCATGGTGTTGCGATGGGCCCGGCAGGTGCCGCTGGAGATCCTTGTGCAACTGCCGTCCTGCGTCCCCGCCTCGCCTTTTGAAACCGCCGCCGCGATCCTCGACGCCGCCGCGCTCCGGACGCTGGTTGGCGAGACGGGAGTATTGGGGCTGGGAGAGTTGATGAACTTCCCCGGCGCCCTTGCCGGAGACCCGGATCTGTTGGCGAAGGCGGCGCTTTTCGGCCCCGAGGGCCATGTCGACGGTCACGCGC
Organism: Chloroflexota bacterium; assembly: GCA_025450375.1. Next base: position 266 of record JANWHO010000223.1, on the reverse strand, counting down.
CGGGGGTGCGCGGTCGAGACCTCTCCGCCTACGTGTTGGCCGGCCCTCGCACCGATCACGAGTCGGTGGCGGAGGCGGAGGCGGAGGAGAAATTGCGGAAAGGCATGTGGCTGCTGGTCCGCGAGGGTTCCACGGAGCGGAATCTCCACGAGTTGCTGCCGCTGATCCGTCGCTTGCGTCCGGCCCGCGCCGCCTTCTGTAGCGACGACATTACCCCCAATCATCTCCTGCGCGAGGGGCATCTCGACGCCATTCTTCGCCAGGCG